>DATLAD010000223.1:0-3694 GCA_035527575.1 Dehalococcoidales bacterium | reverse complement strand
GATTGCTGAGTTTCTCCGGTTGGGCGGCTACCGGCTTTTTGTTACCGGCCACAGCCACGGCCTTGAGGTTTTTCGACCCCATGACGCTGCCGAGTCCGCCCGAGCCGGAGGCGCCGCCATCGGCCAGCACGGTGGCGAAGGAAACCATGTTCTCGGCAGCCGGCCCGATGGTCAGGACACTCACGCCTTTCCCCAGTTCTGCTTTCAGGCTGTCGCTTGCCTCAAAAGCCGACCTTCCCCAGAGATGGGTAGCGTCCCTTATTTCGGCGGCGCCGTCGTGAATATAGATATAGACGGGCTTTTCAGCTTTCCCCCGGACTACCAGGGCATCGTAACCGGCGTACTTGAGCCTGATGCCCCAGCTATCTCCGAGGTTGGCGTAGTTAAAAGATTCCGGCTCACCGGCGGGCGATTTACCGCAGATTACCCACCGGCCGCCGGCAAGTCGTGAGAACCCGGCGGCAGGACCGCTGGCACAGATAAAACAGTTCTCCGGGTCGAGAGCCCCAACGCTGGGAGGCGCCATGTCCCAGTATAGTTTGGTAGCCATGCCCCTCCCTCCCAGGAACCTCTCCGCATAAACGGAAGCGGGTAATCGGGTAATTTCTCCTTCGGACAAATCTACCTTCAGAATCTCTCCGGCATAACCGAAGTCAGCCAACGTCAACCTCCGGCCTGATTAAAATCGGTATATTGTACTATAGCATGATGATAGCCCCCGTAAAAGCGCCGATTGCTCTGGATTAAAAGGGAGCTTTACTTAATTTATACGAAAGAAATCCCACGTCACCTGTCCCCGTCCTGGTGCATATTTCGCCACTTGACAAATCAAGGTGAAGAAAACAGTTAATATCGCCGAACTGTTAAGAGAATCAGCCACCTTTGCGCTGAGGGGCTCGGCCGCCAGGCTGGAGCTATCCCTGCCGGACGATCTGTGGTCGGTAGAGGTCGACGAAGGGCAGATGAACCAGGTTATCCACAATGTAGTTATCAATGCCGATGAAGCCATGCCCGCGGGAGGGGTGCTAAAAATTGGAGCCGTAAACTCGGAAATCAAGGAGGTGAGCGCCCTGCCGCTACCGGAAGGGAAGTACACCCGGATAGATATAGAAGACACGGGCATAGGCATATCTCAAGAGCACCTCAAGCGGATATACGAGCCGTATTTTACCACCAAAAAGAAGGGGAGCGGGCTGGGCCTGTCCACGGTCTATTCCATTATCAAGAATCACGGCGGTTATATCATCGCCGAATCCGTTCAAAACCAAGGTACAACTTTCCACATCTACCTACCCGCTTCAAAGAAGCCGGTAAAGGTAAAAAAAGAAAAGACCCGGAGGAACCCCACCCGGGCTGGTGGCATGATTCTTGTAATGGACGACGAAGAGATAATCAGAAAAATGTTGAATAATATATTAAGCCTGGCCGGTTATAAGGCGGAACTGACCAGCGACGGCGCCGAAGCGCTGGAAAAGTATGCCCAGGCCATGGAAGCGGGGAAACCTTTCGATGCCGTCATCATGGACCTGACCATCCCCGGGGGCATGGGGGGTAAAGAAGCCGTCAAGAAACTGCTGGAAATAGACCCGGATGCGAGGGTGATTGTCTCCAGCGGTTACGCCACCGACTCCATCATGTCCGAACACAAGAAATATGGATTCAGCGCGGTTATTACCAAGCCGTATAGCGTCAAGCAACTCGAAGAGACATTACGGAGTTTATCCAGAAGAAAGAAGTAAGGGCATGCAGGGCTTATCTTACGCTTCGGCCTTTAGCCGCCGTCCGTCTGCGGAAAGGCAACCTCGTTATACAGGTACTCCACCTTCTGCTTATGCCCCAGCTCCTGAGATGCCAGTTCCTCAAAAAGCAGCTTTGCCTGACCCGGAGGGTGCTCTCCGGCGAGGTTTAAATAGAGCTCATGAGATGCCTTCTCGCGGTTGGCGGCCAGCAGCAGGACCTCATCGAGCTTCATATCTGGTTTTATCTGCGGCTGCTCGAGGTGCTCGGCAATCCCGTAGTCCAGCACCTTGTCTACTTTTAAAGTCCCTTCCCCCAGCTCGCCCCGCAGGTATTTACGCAGCAGTTCCTCATGCTTTTTCTCAACCTGCGACAACTGCCGGAACATATCCCGGGCGACGTCATCCGTTACGGTTCGACTCAGGTTGCGGTAAAGCTCCTGCGCCTCGATTTCTTTCTGTATCGCCCTATCGAGGACGCTCTGTACGGTAATTTTATGTGCCATCGCAAGGCTACTTTATCCTGTCGGCAACCGCTTTCCAGTCGATGCTCTTGAAGAACGCCGCGATGTAATCGGCCCGCTTCAGGCCGTAGTCAATCATGAAGGCGTGTTCAAAAACGTCCATGACCAGGACGGGACGGCAGCCGGCAAGATGCCCTATCTCGTGTTCGTTAATCCACTGGTTGCACAGGCCGCCGGTGACATTATCCTGATAAAGCACCACCCAGCCGATGCCCCGCATGGCCCCCGTCGCCCGGAAGTCCTGCTCCCAGGCGTCGTAGCTGCCGTAAGCACTGGCCAGCTTCTTTGCCAGAGCCCCGGACTTATCCAGGGGGGTCTTGCCGCCCAGGTTCTCGAAGTAACATTCGTGGAGGCGCATGCCGTTGAACTCAAAACCGAAACGCCGTTTAAGCTCGGCGTATTCCGGGGTAGCGGTCTTGCCCTCTTTCAACATCGTTGCCAGTATGTCCATCAGCTTGTTGGTATTGGTCACATAGCCCTGGTAGAGAGTGAAGTGGTTGGTCAGCAGGGTCTCACTGAAACCATCCGTACCGATGAGTTTGCTGTAGTCTTTTGCCGTATAAGCCATTGCTCTTCCTCCTTTTTTTCCTGGGTATGTGTCACGCCGCTTTATATCGCGGCAGGTTCGACGACCCGCCGCGAAAAATCACCTGACCTTATGGACGAACTCCTTGATTTGATAATCCCACTCGCGGGATGTCAGTTCCACGGAAGTCTTTTTCCCCTCGGTTGAGGTGGTAACCTCAACGCCGCCGCCACCTCCCTCGAAGGCCGCGCCGCTGGCAGTCTCTTCCCGGACCTCCAACCCGTAACCGGCGGGGCCGAAGAATTTTACGGCGCGTTTGATGACTTCTTCCGGGCTCAGCTTGGAAGTAGTCGATAGTCCTAGCATATTGTTTCTCCCTTCATCGGGATATTTTCAGGAAAATACTTACCCCTGGTACTTATTATCAATGGCAGCGAAGATGGCAGGCATCAAAACCGATATCCGTAATACCCGCCAGACATGATAGCGATACCCGAAATTGCTCTGCCAGATTTGGGGCTTAAGCAGAAAAGAAGACCGGCATCGGCACCACCGGATTAGCGATACCGCGGATAAAGACAATCCGGCCTGCCCTTAACGGACCAGGACTATCGGGTTTCCCTGACGCAGTTAGCTATTTGACGATAACTTTACCGGTAATTTCCTTGTGATAAAGGTCATAATATTCGTACTCGCCGGGCTTGTCAAAAGTGAAGCCCATTCTCACCGTTATCGGGATGACTCCGGTATCGGGGTACTTGGTCGGGGAGGATATCCACCACCGGCGGTCGCTCTTATTAACCCAGACAACCCTTCCACCCACAGGTATGGTGACCTCTGCCGGTACTAAGCCATTCTCGTTAATTTCAACTTCAACTTCCACCACTCCGTTCGTGGGGACAGGCGCA
>DATLAD010000222.1:0-7693 GCA_035527575.1 Dehalococcoidales bacterium | reverse complement strand
GGGCCGCCCTGTATCATCTGCGGCTTATCCCGCAGTCTTAAATCGCTTCCCCCTTTGAAAAAGGGGGACTGAGGGGGATTTCTTAACCCACCCCCAAAGGGGAGTAGCCAGCCGAGAGGGGCGCCAGCCCCTCTCAAAATTACTTCCCCCTCGCCAATCAAATTGATAATAATGTAATCCAATGCTGCTGATTGGAGAGGGGGACACAGGGGGTGAGGCAAAAATGGGGTGAGGTAAACCTTTGTCATCCGCCTTTCGTAAAGGGGGACATGAGGGGGATTTTCAAGCCCCCCTTATCCCCCCAAAAACCTAACCCCGTTAATGTAGATTCCCGTGATGATGGCCGTGGTGATCACGCCGGCCACGTTCGGCCCCATGGCGAACGGCAGAATCATGGCCTTTTTATTGGCGGCAAAGGCGCACTTCTGTGCCACCTTGGCGGTCGTCGGCACGCAGGATACGGCCGCCAGCCCCAGCAGGGGATTGAACGGCTCCCTGGAAATCTTGCGGAAGATTAACCCCCCCGCGATTCCCCCCAGCCCCGAAAGCGTCAAAGCGATTATCCCCAGGGCCAGCAGCAGCAGCACCTTCGAGTTCAGGATTATATCCACACCTAGCAGCGCCCCCAGCGTGAATCCCAGGAACAGCGTCGACCCGTACAGCAGCGGCCCGGAGAGGAACTCCACGAACCGCGTAATGCCGGATTCCTTGATGGCCAGCCCCAGGAAGAAGGAAGCGAATAAAGGCGCCGCCACGGGGAAGAGGAAGGTCAGGAAGGTAAAGGTGGCGATGCAGAAAGCGAACTTGGCGCCGGCGGGGACCTTCGGTATCGTGCGCCAGTCCATTTCCGTGGCGCGCATCTTCTTCGGGATAATCCTCGCCATGAAGGGATAGCCCGCGTAGCAGATTCCCAGGTAAACGTAGGCCACCACGGTTATCGGCACGAAAAGGTCTCTGGCCATCATCAGCGAGCCGTAAAGCACCATGGGGCCGTCCGCCCCGCCCACCAGCGCGATGGCCGCCGCTTCGTTGGGCAGCAGTCCCATCGCCATGGCGATGGGCAGCGTTAATATCGTTCCGAGCTCGGCAAATATCGCCAGGAAAAGACTCATGCCCGGCCTGGCCAGCAGGATATCGATATCGGTTATCGCCCCGATGCCCATGAAAACGAGACAGGCGATTAACCCGTTGCTGAACATGAAGGTGTATATCGGTTGCAGGAAGTCCACCTGCAGGAAATACATCACCTCCTGGAGGTTTCCGGCCAGCGGATTGACGAAGAGATTGCCGACAGGTCCTGCATCTGTAATTATCAGCCCGCCGACCTGGCTGGCTTCCAGGACCATCAGGCCGCCGTTGACGGCTATCATCCCTATCCCCAGCGGCAGCATTATCAGGGCTTCCAGGACTTTCTTATAGGCAAGGTAGATAAAGACCAGCCCCAGGGCTACCAGCAGCAGCCTGCCGAGCGCAATCGACGGCTCGGTAATGAAGAAGGTGTAAATGCCCTGGAAGAACTCCAAAAATAACATCGGTTTATACCGCCCTTAACTCTCCGGCCCGGCGCCTTCATCCGCGGCGCTCTTTTTTCTCTGGACGAAGAAAGCGATGGCCTTGACGATGAAAGTGACGCATACTGCTATGACGGCGGCCACACCGTAGGTTATTAAAGCGAATAACCAGGAATTCAATTCCATAACACTCTGCAGTTAATTTATACTATTTGAAGAACTGTTCGCTTTCTCACGTCATTGCGAGCGAAGCGAAGCAATCCGTTGCTATCATCAATACTCGATAACGGCAATCGCCTCGCCGGGCTTGACCACCTGGTCGACGGCAACCTTTATCTCGGTCACGGTGCCGTCCACCGGCGCCAGTATCGGGTTTTCCATCTTCATGGACTCCAGCACGCAGATGACGTCGCCCTCTTTAACAACCTGGCCGACCTTAACATCAACGCTGATAATCTTGCCGGTAATAGGGACTTCCACTGTCTCTTTTGCCAACCCTCAAGCTCCTTTCTGGTTTGTCCCCTGTAATTCAAAAGGGCGGTGGGCTCAACTCTCTGAACTCACCGCCCCATTATACTAAAGTCGGTTTATTAAGTCACGTCGGACTATATAACGGCGCCAACCGCTATGTTCGGAAGCGAAAAATTATCTTTCGATTCTATTACAATCTCATCATCTTTCACTTCGACTACGACGTATGAGACGTAAGAGTTTTCCAGGACTTTAAACTCGTTGGTATCTTTAAATCTGATTTCCGGTTTTCCCTTGGCTGCTTCCTTAAGATGCTCTTTGATTATATTTTCTACCTTGTATTTAATGCTCTTTGTAGAAAAGATTTTAATCGTGTCTCCGGCTCGCTCGGCCATGAGAATTTCAGGAGCTACTATTGAGTCCTCTTCCGCCTTCTCGGCCCTCAGATTACCGGGGATTTCTTTAACGTCTTTAAGAACATCGTCGATTATATCCGGATTTTTGATAGTTGCACCTATCTCGAATATCCTGTCGAACACCTTGAATTCCTCACGGAGTACGGCTTCCGAGAGGTTATCCTCCACCATGCTCTGTATGACCCGGCGCAGCGGTCGCGCTCCGTATTCCTCGCTATATCCCTTTTCGCCGAGGAAATCTTTGGCCGTATCGGTTACCTGCAGGCTGATGCCCTTCTCGAGCAACTGCTTGCTGACGCTTACCAGCATCAAATCGACTATCTGGCGTATCTGCTCCTTTGTCAGTGAGCGGAACACAACCTGGTCATCAACACGGTTCAGAAATTCAGGCTTGAATCTCTCCTTTAATTTGGCCAGCAGATTTTCCTTCATCTTCTCGTAGGACTTCTCTCTGGTTTTCGCCTCGTCAGTGTGTGAAGCGAAACCGATGACGGAGCCCTTGCGGATAAGCTCGGCGCCGATGTTGCTGGTCATGATGACGATACTGTTGCGGAAGTCTACCCGCCGGCCCTTGGCATCGGTCAGGTGCCCGTCGTCGAATATCTGGAGGAGTATGTTAAAGACGTCCTCGTGGGCCTTTTCAATCTCGTCCAGCAGTATGCAGCAGTACGGCTTGCGCCTGACGGCCTCGGTAAGCTGCCCGCCTTCGTCATAGCCGACGTATCCCGGTGGTGCGCCGACCAGTCGGGACACGGCGAATTTCTCCATGAACTCGGACATGTCGATTCGTATCAGTGTATCCTCGCTGCCGAACATGAACTCGGCCAGCGCCCAGGCAAGCTCGGTCTTGCCGACGCCTGTCGGCCCGAGGAAGATGAAATTACCTATCGGGCGCCGGGGGTCTTTAAGCCCCGCCCGGGCGCGCCGGATGGCCTTGGAGATAGCAATAATGGCCTCATCCTGGCCGATGATTCGCTTATGTAGCACCTCTTCCATGTTGAGCAGGCGGCTCGTCTCGTCGTCGCCCAGCTGTACCACCGGCACGCCGATCCACATGCTGACCACCTCGGCGATGTCTTCCTTCTTTACCACCACCTCTTCCTGCTCCTGCTCGTTACGCCACTCCGCCTCCAGCTGCTTTATCTTCTCGTCGATTTGCACTTCCTGCTCGCGCAGTTGTGCCGCTAAATCGTATTCCTGGGTCGCCAGGGCGTCCTCTTTATCCTTGCGTATGTTATCGCACTGTTCCTTGGCCTGCTTGAGAGTGACGGGCATGGTTCTATGCCGGATTCTCACCCGTGACGCAGCCTCGTCAACCAGGTCGATGGCCTTATCCGGTAGAAAGCGGTCGGGTATATAACGCGCCGCCAGATTGGCTGCGGCGCCCAAAGCCTCGTCGCTTATCTTCAGGCGATGATGTTCTTCATAGCGCTCTTTTATACCGCGCAGAATTTCCAGTGTTTCGTCCACCGAGGGCTCCTCCACCAGCACCGGCTGGAAGCGGCGCTCCAGGGCGGCGTCTCTCTCCACGTACTTGCGGAAATCGTCGAGGGTCGTGGCGCCGATGCACTGTAACTCGCCGCGCCCCAGTGAAGGCTTGAGAATATTGGCGGCGTCAACGGCTCCCTCGGCGGCGCCGGCTCCCACCATGGTGTGGAACTCGTCGATAAATATCACGCAGTTGGCGGCTGTCTTTATCTCGTCGATAATCTTCTTCAACCGCTCCTCGAACTCGCCCCGGTACTTCGTCCCGGCCACCAGCGAGCCCATGTCCAGCGCTATCAGGCGCTTGTCTTCTAAAGTCTCGGGCACGTCGCCGGAAACGATGCGGTGGGCCAGCCCCTCGACGATGGCCGTCTTGCCCACGCCCGGTTCTCCGATGAGAGCGGGGTTGTTCTTGGTGCGCCGACTCAGTATCTGGATGACCCGCTCGATTTCTTTGTGCCGTCCGATTACGGGGTCGAGTTTTCCGGCGCGGGCGGCGGCAGTAAGGTCGATGCCCAGCTGGTCCAGAGCCGGGGTCCGGCTGGTGCTGCGGGTGAGCCTGGCCTTGGGCGTACCCTGGGTCAGGATATGCTGCGTTTCGGCACGCGCCCGTTCGAGGGTGATGCCGAAGCTGTCAAGAACGCTGGAGGCCACGCCTTCTCCCTCGCGCAGCAGGCCCAGCAGCAGGTGTTCGGTGCCGATATAGTTGTGGCCCATCTGGCGCGCCTCGTCTATGGCGAGCTCGATGACTTTCTTGGCCCGGGGAGTGAGGCCGGTCTCGCCGGAGCCCGGTTTCTCACCGCGCCCGATGATGAATTCCACCGCCGAGCGCACCTTACCCAGGCCGATGCCCAGGTTGGTCAGGACCCTGGCAGCTACCCCCTCCTCCTCGCGTACCAGCCCGAGCAAAATATGCTCGGTGCCAATGTAGCTGTGGTTAAGGTTACGTGCCTCTTCCTGAGCTATCGTGAGGACGCGGCGGGCTCTTTCTGAAAATTTCTCAAACCTGCTGGCCATATCCCCTTCCCAAAACTACTTTATTCTATAGAGTACCCCTCTATTTTTAATATTATAATAAAGCAGAATGTAAAGCAAGCGGGAATACTTGTACTGTTTTGGGGATTACCCCCTGTCATTGCGAGCGGAGCGAAGCAATCCTATAAATAATTAATGAAGAAGTTCTATTAAATTTAAGCCTCTTGGCAGTGGCATATTTTCCACAAAGGGTTACCCCCTCAGTATCGTCTGCGCTGGGGCGTTTCACTTCCGTGTTCGGGATGGGAACGGGTGGTGCCACCCCGCTCTAACCACCAAGAGGCAAATCTCATGCCTGTTACAGTGTAATTGTTAAAGCTCGGTGCTATAGCTACATCTTATTCTAGCACAATACTTGCCGTAAGAAAAGGGCCAAATCTTAAATTTTCATATAGAACGTAAATATTTTATATAAAAGATGGGTAGATGCAGTAACCGGCGAGCGTAAAACGCCCTTGACAAGCTCGGAGACAAGTGCTAGGTTATTGGAGGGTTTCCCAACGAGGCAGTTCGTTCCAGCGCGTTTTAATGCTATATGGTAGCATCTGCGGAAGAACGGGGTGGCAAAAACAGCCTCGCTGAACCCGGCCAATCCAAATGTGAAGGCGATGACTGGCTTTGACCAGAATGCAGATAATAGTCCTGCGAATAAAGTACGAGGTGGTAATATGAGCATAGATCTGGTTCACATCGGGTTCGGCAATATGTTGGCGATGAGCCGGGCTATCGCTATAGCCTCACCAAATTCAGCCCCCACCAAGCGCATCATCCACGATGGTAAAAATAACGGGAAAGTAATTGACATGACCAGCGGGAGGAGGACCAAGGCCGTTATCTTCACCGATAGCGGTCACATTGTACTGGCGGCTCTCGCTCCGGAAACCATAGCCAGCCGGATTCAGACAAGCCGCCCGGGCGCGCCGTTAAAACAAGAGCAAAGTGAAAGTCCAGATGAGCCATGAGAGTAACCCCGCGCACCACCCGCCGGCGCAACCGTTGCTCATAGTCCTCTCCGGCATCTCCGGGGCCGGCAAGGATGCCGTTTTAACGGGCCTCAGAAGGTCCGGTTGCCCTCTTGAATTCATCGTAACCGTCACCACCCGGCCTCCGCGCCCCAGCGAGAAGGACGGCGTACACTACCACTTCGTTTCAAATGACAGGTTCCAGGAAATGATTGTTAATAATCAACTTCTGGAGTGGGCTAACGTCTACGGTAACTGGTACGGTCCGCCCCGCGATGCGGTCAGGCAGGCACTGAAAAGCGGAAAAGACGTCGTCATCAAGGTGGATGTTCAGGGGGCGGCCACCATCAAGAAGATTCTTCCGCAGGCCGTGTTTATCTTCCTGACCACGCCATCGACGGAAGACCTGTCGCAGCGACTCAAGCAGCGCAGCACGGAAACGCCGTCGGACCTGGAACTGCGCCTGAAAACCGCCCGGGAAGAGATGGAGAAACTGCCCATGTTCGACTACGTAGTCTATAACCGGCCGGGGGAACTCGACCGCGCCGTAGCCGATATTGAGGCCATCATCACCGCCGAAAAATGCCGCCTCGCACCCCGGAAAATTTCTCTGTGAATCACCTGACCTCACCCCGCCCCCTCGTTTTTAATCTATTCCCACCCAGGCCGCCCGGTATCATCCGCGGCTTATCCCGCAAAATATCCCCGCCAGTTCCCCCTTTCGTAGAGGGGGACACAGGGGGTGAGGTGTAGAATAATCAGTCAGACGGAAAGAGAACGCTAAAAGCCTTTAAAATACCACCTTCAGCAGCCACGAAAAGAAATACCCCAGCGCCCCGCAGATGGGAAACGTTAATATCCATGCCGCCACGATGTTACCGGCTATTCCCCACCGAACCGCCGAAAACCGCTCCGTAGACCCCACCCCCATGGTCGACGCGCTGATAAGGTGAGTGGTGCTTACCGGGATGCCGAAATGTGAAGCCACCTCGATAACCGTAGCGGCGGAAGCCTGGGTGGCAAAACCCTGCACCGGCCTGAGTGTGGTGACTCTCATCCCTATCGTTTTAATCACCCGCCAGCCTCCCATAGCCGTACCCGCACTGATGGCCAGCGCCGGCAAGACGATTATCCACCACGTCTCCGCAGACAGAAACGAAAGCCTGTCCCATAGGCCGGGGTCATTGTAAAAGACCACCATCGCCATGGCAATGACGCCTATCGGCATCTGGCCGTCATTCTTGCCGTGACTGTAAGCCATGAACGCTGTCGTCAAATACTGTGCTCCGCTGAAATTCCTTCGCATCTTCTCCGGGGCCGCACGCCGGAAAATCCAGTATAGCGCGACCATGGCCGCGAAACCGCCGGCAAAGCCGAGCGTGGGGGCAATGATTACCGCCGCCATAATCTGCGACATCACGCTCCATATCACTGCTTTGCCCCCGGTCACCGCCATGCCGGCCGCCGCCATGCCGGCAATGAACCCGTGGTGCAGGCTGATGGGCAGCCCCATCCAGGTGGCCAGCGTCCCCCAGATGATAATAGCGATTAAAGCCGCTATTACCGTTGAAAAAGTAATCGCATCCGGAACAAGGATTCCCTTGCCGATAGTGTGGGCTACCGCCGTGCCCGTACAGGCGCCGGCCATATTCGCCACGGCGGCTATTATTATGGCGGTTCTCGGGGAAAGGGAGCGGGCCCCGATGGCCGGGGCGATGGCATTCGCGGCGTCGTTGAAACCATTGACCACGCCGAAGCCAACGGATAGAATAATAATCAGGATAAAAAGTGTCAGAGATGTATCAGGCATGCT
>DATLAD010000221.1:0-21890 GCA_035527575.1 Dehalococcoidales bacterium | reverse complement strand
TTTAAGGAAGCTCTGTTTGATACCGGGCGGACGACAGCCATGATCATGTTCATCTTCGTGGGAGGGATGATATTCAGCCGGTTCCTTACCTTTACCAACCTCCCACAGCAGTTCGTAGCTCTCATCGAAAATGTTGGCATGCATCCGGCAGTATTTATCGTTGCTATCACGGTTATGTATGTCATACTGGGAATGTTTATAGACCAGACTTCAATGACCCTAATAACCATTCCAATAATCTTCCCGGTAGTGGTTGCTTTAGGCTTCAACCCGGTGTGGTTTGGCGTTTATTTTGCGATGCTGGCCAACCTGGGTCAAGTTACCCCACCGGTAGGACTGGTCTGTTACGTTATCAAGGGAACACTTCCAGACTGTACCCTCGAAGAGGTATTCGCAGGTTGCATTCCTTTTTTTATTGTCGAATTGGTAGCTCTTGTTATCCTGGCTGTATTCCCCATTATTACAACCTTTCTTCCATCCCAGATGATGGGATAAGTTGGAAGTGTAATATTATAGCTTTAAATTGGAGGTATAATTGACAGCGGATATCACGAGGCTTTTCAAAGGGGTAAAAAATGAATTCGAGGTAGAAGTGGTTTTTGCCAAACTGGGTGACCAGTCTCCCAAAGAGCCGCATACTTTTGAGGAACTCATACTGGTCTTAGCTGGTGAAATCAAATTGGAGCGTAGCGATGTTGGGATTAAGACCCATAAACCATTTGATTTAATTCATCTTCCCTCCGGGACTGTTCACCAGATTACACCACAGGTTACACCAACCAAGATATTGGTGATACATCCTGATATCCATTAACCTCGGTGTTAGGTGGGAAAGGTTTCATGTCATAAAATTAGTATTGCATCGCATTTGCTGACCTTCTGCCACGTAATTTCCAAAGTGGAAATCTTCATAGATCTGACACTCGGCCCGTACAAGCTTAATGGCACAGGCGTCCCCACCTGTGAACCTAAAAATGAACAGGTTCGTTATATAAGCGAAAACCCCCATCATGCCGGCAAATAGTAAACGGATGGTTTTGTGCCGAACTCTTCGTGAAGAGGCGCTCCGTTACCGTCCGCAATGAGCCGGGAGACTTCACTATTCGGGTCATCCAGGTCGCCGAAATACCTTGCTTGAGCGGGGCAGGTCACAACACAGGCGGGTAAAAGTCCCTGTGCCAGCCTGTGCTCACAGAAATTGCACTTGACCACAGTCCCCCTGGTAAAATTCTTTTGCTTGACTTTCTCAAACGGTGTAACGCTTTTACCGCCATAGTAATTCACTATTTCATCCAGGAATCTCCGGCTGTCATAGGGGCAAGCGATAATGCAGTACCTGCAGCCCATGCACTTCTTTTCATCTATGAGCACCAGGCCGTCATCTCTTTGATATGTCGCCCCAGTGGGACAGACCTTGATGCAAGCAGGGTCCTGGCAGTGCATGCAGGGCATCGGCAGAAGCCGCAGTTTGGCTGAAGGATACTTTCCCACCTCATATTTCTTGACCTTATGGAAAAGGATACCGGCGGGCGTCCCGTGCTCCATCCGGCAGGCAATGGTGCAGCTATTACAGCCCACACACCTCTGGAGGTCTATTACCATTCCGTACTGCATTATCTGACGTCCTCCTTCTTGTAAATCTTCACTCGCGGGGCGGCTTCCTGTCCAGCGCTGATGGTATCCACATACTGGTGACCGAGCGGGAGCAAAGAGTTGAAGTGGGGACCTCTTTTCATCAGGGGATTGGACTGCAAAGTCCCCAATCCATAGCACCCTGACAAGCCGATTACCTGCGGATGCATCGTCTCCGTGGTCCGAATTCGTCCTTCAATCTTGCCATATCGCGATTCGACTACAACCGTATCTCCGTCCTTGAGGTTCTTCTTTTCCGCTGTGGCGGTGTTGATGCAGATAACGCCCTCATAGGGGTCCTGACTGGATACTTCTGCCAGCCAGGGGTTGCCGGTGCCGCTGCCGCTCGAATCATGGGTGAAATAGGGCGTCATCCAGTTCACTATCCACAGGTCGTATTCTTCAGGAGCTCTGAATTCGGAGTTTTCCATCCATTTCGGCACCGTGCGATATTCCTCAAAGAACTGCTCCATGTTGTCCTCAGGGATGGTCACATTATATTTAGCCATATTGGCTTTCAATATATCGCCGGTCTTCTTCAGGTGCAAAAAATAGAACGGGTGGCGCGTCTTGTTATCCGGGTAAAAGAAGTAGTTGTAATGCTCTCTCGGCGGGTCCCACTTAGCCATGAACCCCGTTTTCCTCAGCTCCTTTAACGTCCATCCCTCGGTATTATGTTTCCACCCGCTAAATTGCCGGTCGTATATTTCCTCGGTGGTGTGCTTTTTGTTTATATCCAGCTTGTAACCTTCATTCAAATTCAAGCCGTGTTCGAACACGATGGGATTAATGTCATTGTTGAGGACATCATAAATGCCGCCCTTACCGTAGAGGATTCCCAGCCTCTCCGCCAGAGCGGTATAAATTTCGTCGGCGTCCATAGTGTTGAAAAGCGCCGGCACCGGTTCCCGCATCTGGACAAGCTGGATACCGTTGACCTCTTTATTGACCGACTTCTCCTGAGGATGCAGATAGGTCACGCGCAATCTTTCCAGACTGACATGGTCCGGAAGCACCACGTCAGCCATAAAACTGGGCTCATCAAACTGATAAGCGATATCCACAACAAAAGGTATTTTCTTGAAAGCCTCTACATAAGCCTGAGGCTGTACGTTCTTGCGGATGGGATTGCCGCCGTGGTTAATCCAGGCTTCAATCTTATAGTCGTGCGGATATTTTTCCGGGTGCAATATTGCCATACAGGCGATATACACGCTGGCATGCCCATTAGGATAAAGCTCCGCGCAGTCAATCCTGTTCGGAGGGAACTTGAACGCCCTCGGTACCGCTTCATACTTAGGGGTGACAACTCCATCTTTGTCAGGCACAAGTATCGGTCCCCGGTAGCCGTTGCTCAATAAACCCCCCGGCACTTCCACATTCCCGGCAAGCATATTGACCAGCTTGCCGGTCAAATCGGCCAGAGTTCCTCCTCTATGGCTCACCGCCTGCCTTTCCGAATTCAAACATACCGGGCGCAGCGGGAAGGTAAAACCATCAATCTCGATGGTGCTTCCAATCTGTGCATTCTCAATGAATTCACGTGCGATACGCCTCGTAGTTGCGGCGGGTACCGTACAGATAGCTTCCGCCCATTCCGGAGTATATTTTGCCATTTCCTCTTTGACGATATCGAATGCGGGACGGCATTTCACGCCGTTTATCTGGTAGCTGCCGGTTAAGGCAATGTCCTTGAAATCAGAATCAAAGGTTTTTGCCATGTTTGCCACCGGGTCCCACATCATCGGTTTGTCCGTGGCAGGGTCCCGATAGTAATAGCCATCAGGCTGAATCAGATATGGGGCGTTGGTCCGGTTCTTAATAAACCCGGTGTCAAACTTGAGATTTTCATGAATAATAACCTGTACCATCGCCAGCAGGAAAGCCAGGTCTGTTCCCGGCAGGATAGGTACCCACTCCCCTTTGGCAGCATCCAGGGAGCTGCGCGGGTCGATGGATACTATCTTCATTCCGCGCTTGATAGCATTAGCAAACCGTCGTGAACCCGTGGCGGAAGCCTGATTGGGACCAGCTGAACGCCCAAGAGTGACATGATACTTGCAGTATTCGAAATCAGCGATGGCTACCGGAAAACCGGCATGTACCAGGCAGGTGGCATAGTGGTCGGCGCAGAGCGGACCGTGGGAATACACGATGTTCGGCGTACCAAACGCTCTAGCAAAGGGAGTACGTAGAGCGGTATCTCTTTGTCCGAATCCTTCACAAATCGCTAGCCCTCTGGGGTCCTTTTCCCGGACCCTGCGCAGACGCTCAGCTATATAATCCAGCGCCTCTTCCCAGGTGACCTCTTTCCACTTCGGGTCGATGTTCAAGCCTTTTTCTGGGTTGGTGCGGATGACCGGCGTCTTGACGCGGTACGGATTGTAGAAGTTCATCAGTTCGGACAAGCCTTTGCCGCAGAGACCTCCGAAATTGGGCGGCGCCTCAGGATTGCCCTCGATTTTTACAACCACACCGTCTTCAACGTGAATTAGGGTTTCACATTCGCCCGCCATGCACGACCGGCATAAACCATGTAGGACCTGGTGTTTCCCTTTCTGCTCTGAGGGCTCGTCTTTCCACTTATAGTTTGAAAAGCCGGCAACTGCTTTATCCGAATTTATTTTCTTCAGCATCCTGACATAGCTTTTCTTATCATCCATCATTTATCTCCCTTATGGATTAAATCGTTTTTTGCCTTTTCCCAAGCTGACTGCTGATAGCTGACTGCTGACGGCTTCCTATACCAGTGGTGCATACACGCCCGCTTTGAAGATGGAATACCTCATGGAAAAACCACCCATGAGTTCGCAGACTGAAGCGATTGATATTACTACAGGCGATACATTCCCCGTAGTAAGAGATATAACCCCGACGCAAATCGGAACAATCATCCCCAGCACTACCACTCCTCCCAGAAAGAAAGGGGATGCCCTTCCCTTAATCATTTCAATCACCGACCGATTGCCTGCTGTGGTAGTGTAGTAAGTCGCCCACAGGTAAATTCCCATCAGGATAGCAACGATTATCAGCATCCAGGTAACAATGGTTTCCAGCAGGTGCATATTAACCGTATTCTGAACCAGGGCAAGTATTCCCATACCCAGTCCTGCTCCTCCCAAAATGGAATATGTTATAAAAAGCACCGGCATCATGCTGGTATTCCATGCTGGTATCGCCCGAACTGCTGATAGGGCGAAGCCGGTGTAAGCCATCAAAGCAAAAGCCCCTATGAAAACAAAGACCTGCAAAGCCAGATTATCACCGGTCCAAGGCAACCAGGGAAGCATAGCGCCAAGCTGCAAGGCAGCGGGTATGAGAAAAATAAGTATGGCAATCAAGCCTCTTGAAATCCAGGACGTCTGCGGTTTGGCAAACCCTCTCCATGCCCTCAAAGGCTTGCCTAAATATATCAGGTGAGAGCCGCTTTTCCCTATCAGCACAATCAGAAATCCGGTGACCATACCGGCAAAGAAGTTGAAATACAGGCTTATGATGTACAGACCAGCGCCCAGTCCTCCAAGATAAAAAGCAAGGATGAGGAATATTCCTCGCCCTTCAACCCAATCAGTCTGAAATGTAAATTGAGATGTGCGACTGGGTATTGTCATCTGAAGACCTCCTTATCCAAGAAAAAGTACAGGCTGACCAGATAATAACTATCCAATGAATGCCGAAAAAGAGGTGTCCCCGATAAATCAGGCTCGGGGTCTGGGGGTATTCCCCAGTCAAGAAAGTCCCCCATGAAGGGGGGATTAGAGCCTGTCCCGTACTTGATACGGGAGGGTAGATATTGACTATTTCAGCACTCTCCACTATTAGAGTATTCGTCTCGCATATTGAGCTAACTGAAATGATATATGTCTAATTTAGATGTACCTAACACGCATTTGTTATTATTATACACTAGTTTTAGTATAATATGCGATAATAGCATTATAATTTATCCAAAATAGACATTTAATGTTGCAATGAATTATTATATTTTATATAGTGACGTTGTTTAGAACCTGGGGAGTAAAGAGGGCGTCCCGATTAATCGGGCTTTCGGGGGACTGGGGTATCCCCCAGAAAAAAGTCCCCAATGCGTGAGGGATTTAGAGCTTGTCCCGTACTTATGGGAGGGTTGAAAAAACAACGATAAACAACCTCATATAATTCACCTTGAATATGTGTGATAGGAAGTTGCGATGAAAACGGTAAAGAAGGTACTGGATGTCCTGGAAGCTTTTGAAAAACCGCAGGTTGAACTCAGTATTTCAGAGTTGGTAGCGTCGTCCCGACTCAATACTTCGACGGTTTACCGGATTTGTTCCGAGCTCGTGCAGAGAGGCTATCTTGCGAGGGTAGGGAATAGAGGTAAATACAGACTAGGTCAGCGTTTTATAAAATTCTATGATACCCTGAGCGAGGTTACCAAGCTCAAGGATATTGCTCTGGCTTTTATGCAAAAGCTCAGTAAAGATATAAATGAGAGCGTCACATTGTCAGTTCTTGTCGGAAGTGAGATAACTGATATCGCCTGTGTAATTTCCTCACACAAGCTGCAGCTGCATTCGAATGAAGGGGAAACCCTGCCTTTACATTGTACCTCCGCGGGGAAAATATTCCTGTCTCAAATGGATTCCGATACTTTGAATAGAGTACTCAAGATTAAAGGTATATCCCCACGCACTACGAACACCATGACGGATTTAAATCTGCTGAATAAAGAGATAACAATTGTCAGAAGAGAAGGTATCGCTTTTGACGACGAAGAATACGAACTTGGCATACGTAGTGTTGCCACTCAGGTAAAAGGACAGGATGGAAACGTAATTGCGGCGCTCGCCGTAGTAGGACCCAGCGTAAGAATTAGCGTTCAAAGGATGAAGGAGCTTATACCAGCAATTAAAGGCTGTTCAGCCGAGATTTCCCGTGCGCTGGGATATGGTAGGAATACCTCTTCCTGAAGCTTTATGATTTTTAAGTGGTGGCATCCCCACTTGTCGAGAGCTGTGAACGGAAGTCCCTCTGTTATTGCGAGACCATCCCACATGAATCCCGATGGTAACGGGGTGAATCGGGAAGCGAAGCAATCGTGTTGTTCTTGTATCAGGGTTTCCCTCTTTAAATATTTTTCCTCCACTTGGGGTGTCAATAGGCAGAACTCTAACCTCGTCCATCTTATTCCCCTTCGCCGGGAACCGGTAGCCTGTAATAGAGTTTCGCCTCCGCCTGGTCAACCACGATTTTCCTGTTCTCTGCGGTAAACTCCTGGGTATCCGGTTCGAGGAAGCCGGTTGAGTGAGTGACTATGATCACTCGCAGTCCCTTGAAGACGTCCATCGCCCGGACGGCGGTCTTGCCGCTGGTAGATGCCACGAGAATCGTCTTGATTCCCAGCTCCTTGGCGCGATCCCGGGCCAGAGCCAAGGCTGCATCTGTATTTTCGACTCCGGGTTTCTCAAAATACTCCGTCTTTCCTTCCATTCCTCTCCTTTTCGTCGTTATGGATTTATTAAAGGGTCAGAGTTTGACCACGCGGTTCCTCAACGCGCTGATATTCTCGATGATCACCTCCACGGTATCTCCGGGGAGCAGTGTCATTACGCCGGAGATAAAGCTCAGAACGCAGGGAAGATGAGTTCACTGGTATTATTCGTCTTCTGCCTGATTTCTTCATTAAGGCAGTCTCCAAGGTCAGGTTGGTGGGGTCCAGCTCGGTATCAATGCAGGGGCCGATGGGCGCGAAGGTATCGAAGCCCTTGGAGCGCGTCCACTGCTTGTCTTTCGCCTGGAGGTCGCGGTCGGTGAAATCGTTGAAGGAGGTATAGCCCGGGTTGTAGTCGGGAGCGTCCTCTTCTACGGCAAAACGGACAATCTTCATTGTTTGAGTTTATAATTCAGTGCTGACGTGTTTCAAGCCAGGCCGCCATTGCCTGCGGGTAAGCATTATGCTATATTTTAAATATGAAAACCGAACCGGACTATATCCCCGGGGGCAACACCTCCCCCCGCCAGTTGCCGAAACGGCCAAGCTACTGCCGGAGTTAATGGATCGGTTTATAGTCCTGAAAAATAAGATAAGACAGATTGGTAAGAGAAGATTTGACACCCACCAACGACTTGAGGAGGCTGGCATGCCCATAAACAAAATCATTCCCAGTATAGATGGCGCAATTTCTGACATACGGGATGGCGCGACCATCATGATAGGATATTTTGGCGGTCCCGGAGAACCACCCTGTTGGCTCATCAAGGCTCTAGCCAGGAAAGGTGTCAAAGACCTTACTCTCATCAGTAATATGCCGGGTTGGGGAAGGACTCTGATTCCGGTCTTTGCCGAGAAAATGAAGCACCTGATTAAATATCCTTCCTGGTGGGATGATCCCGGGCTTCTGGTTGAGAATGGTCAGATAAAAAAGGCAATTTGCTCCTGGGCAAGCGGCATGACGCCATCAAATGTCAACGATTTCGAGAAGCGGTTCAGAGCTAACGAAGTTGAACTGGAAATGGTCCCTCAGGGCACCCTCGCGGAACGGATACGGGCCGGTAAAGCTAATATACCTGCTTTTTATGTATCGACGGGCGTGGGGACCAAAGCCGAGGATGGCAAAGAGGCGCGAGTATTCAATGGCAAGAAATATCTCCTGGAATACGCCCTAACGGCTGATTTTGCACTCATTCATGCCCACAAAGCGGACAGGTGGGGCAACCTGGTCTATCAGGGGACATCGAGGTCTTTTAACGCCACCATGGCCGGAGCCGCCAGGGTTACCATTGCCGAGGTCGATGAGATTGTTGAGCTGGGTGAAATTGACCCGGAAGAAGTTGTTACCCCGGCTATTTATGTAGATAGGATAGTGGTCAGGCCACGTGACGAGGTGGAAAAATGGTAGACAAGACAAGATTAGACGAGCAGACCATGGCTTTCCGGGTGGCCAAAGAGTTTCAGGATGGCATGGTGGTAAATCTCGGCGTCGGTATAGGTACCCAGTGTATGAACTACGTTCCGGAAGGCAGGGAGGTCCTTTTTCACACAGAAAACGGCGCCCTCGGCCTCGGACCAATTGTCTCCTCTCCGGAAGAAGCCGATATCAACCTCTCCAATGCCGGTGGGCAGCCCGTTCACCGCACACCGGGAATGTCCTTCTTTTCGCACGATGAATCGTTTGTGATGATCCGGGGGAAACACGTGGACATGGTTGTTCTGGGAGCCATGGAGGTCTCTGAAAAGGGAGACCTTGCTAACTGGGTCCTGCCGGGCAGAGGTCTGGGAAACATCGGCGGTTCTATGGACCTGGCCGTCGGAGCAAAAAAGGTGGTAACGGTCATGACGCACACCACCCGGGACGGCCGGCCCAAGATTTTGAAGCAATGCTCACTGCCGCTGACGGCTCCTCAGTGCGTTTCCTTGATAGTCACCGATATCGCAGTCATTGAAGTAAGTGAGAAGGGCCTCATCCTGAAAGAAATAGCCCCTGGCTGGACGCCTGAAGAGGTACAGGAACTCACCGAACCCCTGTTGATAATGGCGCCTGACCTGAAAGAAATTGAATTGTAAAATCCTCTGGGGGTGGTTATATTGCCGTGTTTTCCGCCCAGTGGATTGTCTGGCCGTACCGCCCTAGACCGAAAGTGACAGGGTGAAAGCGTTTAGAGCCGTAATTGTCACCAGTGCCCGACGCGGGTTCTGTTCGGGGGCTGACCTCAGCTCCCTAAGTTATTTCGACCGTGGCAACGAGCTAACAAGTGGTATAACAATTGGGGGCAGCTCCTAGTGTCTGGGAGCAGATCGTTACGATAGCTTCAGAAGCTAGTCTATCAATCTGAAGTTCAGGGCGATTCTCTCACCTGCGGATATCATATCAGCGGGTACGTCTTTATAGCCGATGGCGACCTGACGCCCGATAATATCCATATTAACTTTAACGGGGTCGATACCTTCAATGTTACCCATAAGCCAGGGGCCTTCCTCTAGCTCCACCATTGCTACGACAAATGGAGACTCAAAGCCTTCAGGCGCCACATAGATTACGGTGAAGGTCTGGATTGTTCCTTTACCACTAAGGGTAACTACATCCATATCCTCACTGCCACAATTAGAGCATACTTTCCGCGGGGGAGCGTTGTAACCGGTACATTTCTTGCATTTAAGACCAAGAAGTCTACCTTCTTTCAGTCCCTCCCGAAATGAATCGAAGTTAAGTTTATATTCCAAGTTTACCAACCTCTTTTAAGTATTATGTTGCCAATTGAGGCAAAGGGGCCTCCCAATGTATCTGTCATGCCCACCTTGGCGCCTTCAACCTGCCTTTCACCACACTTTCCACGAAGCTGATTAACTATTTCATATACCTGGGCGGCACCGGTGGCTCCGACTGGGTGCCCCTTGGCTTTTAGACCGCCGGAAGGATTGACGGGTATCCTGCCACCAATCTCAGTTTCACCCTTTTCTACGGCGATACCGCCCCTACCCGGCTCGGTAAACCCTAGGGTATCCGTGGCTACTATTTCAGCTATTGTGAAGCAATCGTGCAGTTCAACAACGTCAATATCCTCTGGCTTTAAACCTGCCATTTTGTAAGCCTGCCGGGATGAGTGTACTCTAGCTACTGGCAGGGTGTAATCTCGCTGGGTGCTCAGTCCGCCGGAGCTAGCCTGCCCAACACCAATTATCTGTACAGGCTTGTTGGTGAGCTTCTTGGCAACATTACCAGAAGCAACAACGACGGCAGCGGCCCCATCCGAGATAGGGCAGCAGTCATAGAGTTGCAGAGGCGATGCTACCATAATGCTGCTAAACACATCATCCATCGTTATCACTTTCTGGAACTGAGCCTTTGGATTTTTAGCTCCGTTCTTGTGGTTTTTAATAGCGACCATCGCCATCCATTCCTTCAGCCTCTCTAGAGAAACGCCATATTTCTTGGCGTACATGTGCGCCATCATAGCAAACATGCCGGGGAAGGTGATGCCAGTAGGAGACTCGTAGCGGTGATGGGGACCCGTGTTCATAATACGTGTCGCCAGTGCTGTCGGGCTGGCGGTATTTCTTTCACATCCTCCAGCTAGGACAATGTCAAAGAATCCCGAGCCCACCATGACAAATGCAATGATAATAGCTATTGAGCTTGAGGCACATGCGCCCTCAGTTCTCGTTGCCATGACATGGTCTAATCCAATTTCGCTGGCGGCGTGGGAGGCCAACACTGTTTGTCCTTCATCTAAATCGCTAACAGAGTTGCCCAGAAATAGCGCTTGTATATCTTTGGGTTTTAGATTGGATTCATTTATCGCATCCATGGCCGCCTCGCCGAACAGCTCCAGCTGTCCTCTTTCTAAACGCCCAAACTTGGTCATGCCTACACCAGCGATATATACTTCTCTCAAATTCATCCCTCTTCTTAAAGTTGACCTATTCCTCCAAACCACCCTCAGGCGCGGCGCTTAGTGCGGCCGCAATTTCTCAGTGGCCTTATAGTCTATGACCCAGCGTGCATCGTCTTCCTTGATCACAACGGCGTATTTGTCCCGGGCTTCCTGTACCGATATCTTACCTGCTCGGACATCGTCCCGCACGAGGTCAGGATGCCGGGTTCGTGGGTCTTTCTTCAGTTTCTCCCTTAGCTCCTTGGTCGCCTTGTAATCGACGGCAACATCCTCCGGGTTGTCGGTCAGAGACTTGGGGTCGATGACCACGCCGTAGACGTTCCTCGCCCTTTCGACGGTTATCAGCTCATCACGGACGTCCAGCCTTATCTTTTCGGGGTCGCGGTTAAGCGGATTACCCCACCCCCCGGCGCCCATGCACTCCGTATAGAGAATATCACCCGGGTACATGGGGGCCATGGACATGGTCGGGAAGAACTCCTTCTCCTTCTTGCCCGCCCGCTTCAAGTATAAATCACCGGTGGGGGCATAAGGCGCGCCCCCCGCCCCGGCCGGCGGGAAGAAGGTGCCGCTGGCATCGCCGGCCATGAGGATGGTCCGGGCCCCTTCCATCGCGGTGCACCACCGGGAAGCGGTGCAGCCTCGAGCACCAATAAACTCACCTGACCCTTCCATATCCTTAGCCAGGTTCAGCCACTCCCAGTAGAAGGGCATGAGCAGTTCGCACACCTCCACCGAGCCCCGCAGCACCACCCCGGTCAGCACGGTGCCGCAGACGCCGTCCCAGCCGTCGTGGCCCTTGACGGCACCGCTCCCACCTTCTTCGAGGAAGGGAGCGGCAAAGTACTCGATGTCCTGCCCGGTCCGGGGGTCTTTGATGGGCACGCGGCCGGTAACGTCAACGGAGTAATGCCGCGAGGAAACGCCTTGGGCCTTTTCCGTAGCCTTGGAGAGCGCCTGGGTCACGGCATCAGTTATTTCGGTGGCAGTGCTGCACCCGCATGCACCATAGGTGGCAGGGCGGGTGGGATTAACTATCTTGCCCGGGGGCGCGATGATTGTAATCGGCTTAAGCGCGCCGTGGTTATGTGGCAAATCGGAGTCAGTAGCGTAGAAGATAGGGAAGTAGGTAAAGCAGTGAGTATTGCCCAGCGGGCTGTTGACGAAATCCACCTGGTCCATCGAGTCTGAGAAGTCAAAGGTCATCTCGTCACCCTTAACAGTCAGCTTGACTCTAACCCAGGCGGGGCGTTCCATCACCGTTCCGTCCGAGTCCACGGCGCATTCACCGGTGTACTCGCCGTCGGGAATCTGGCTGATTTCCGCCCGCATGGCCTTTTCTCCCCTGACCATCATCTCATCGCAGCATGCGTTGACCGTATCCAGCCCATACTTGTCAATCATGGCGCGGATGTCTTCCTGGGCCCGCTGGATGGAGCCGTATATAACCATACAGTCGCTCCATACGGCGGCCGAGGTACGTATGTTATCGAAGATGATTTCTTTAGCCTTTTCGTCAATTTTTCCTTTTTCAATGAACTTTATCGGCGGGATGTTGATACCCTCGGCGATGCAGTCGTAGGCCTGGGGGAAGTAGCTACCGGAATAAGCGCCGCCGCTGTCAGCCATGTGGCCGCGGAAATGGTAGTAAAATACCAGCTCATCCCCATAATAGACTGGTACCAGGAACGTCCAGTCAGGCAGGTGGCCGCTCTGCAAGATATGGCCGTCGTTACCGAGGACCATATCACCCTTGTCCAGCTTGCCGAACTTTTTCAATATCGCCTGGGTGGGGATTTCCGCAACGAGACAGTGACAGGGCAGGTATTCCACCTGGCAGACGATGTGCCCATGCTTATCGAGCAGCACCGGCCCCAGGTCACGGGCATTGGCCATAACATAGCTCTGGGCGCCGTGCACCACTCGTTCCCCCACCTCACGTGTGATATTCATCAATTTATTCCAGACTACCGATACGGTAACTTCATCAACTTGGCATTTCTGTTGAACCATTGCCTTAACCTCCGATAATGATTGATTATTATCCTGGTGCGGTTTACGTCAGCGTGACATAATTGCCGTATTCATCGACCTGCATGCGGTACCCCGGCGGGATGACTACGTTGGTCATCCTCTCTTCAACCACGCAGGGTCCCTCCAGAAGGTTACCGGCCAGCATCTTGTCACCGTCATAAATCCTGGTCTCCGTGTAGCCGCCGCTTTCTTCAAAATAGGCATCCCGAACACCCTTGAGCGCCTGCCCCACATCCTTGCTGCCCGCCTTAATCTTCTTCAAATTGATAGGAGGCAGCTTGCCTATGGCCGTCAGGCCGAAGCCCATAATCTCCAGGGGGTAATTTTCATCGGCATAGCCATACAGGTCATTGTGCTTGCGGTGAAATGCCGCCAGCCCCTCGTTGATGGCTTCCATGGTAATCGTTTTGCTGGGCCACTCCACGTCGATGCCGCGATACTGACCATAATACTTCACCGTCATCATGCCCACCAGTTCGCGCTGGCTTTCGGGTATTTCCTCCTTGGCAAGGACGGTGAGGCCCTCTTGCTCCATATCCTGGTAAAGTTGCTTAACCCGTTCCAGATCCAGGGCCTGTACCGGCACGCTGTAAAAGCGCGAGTAATCATGTTTGAGATTGACTCCGAGCATACCGAAGGCGCAGTAAATGGGGGCGTACTTAGGTATGAACACCCGGTCAACACACAGCTCTCTGGCTATCTGTACGGCGTGTACCGCTCCGGCAGCCCCGCCGACGCACAGGTAGAAGTCCCGCGGATCGAGACCCCGGCGGGTGATGGTATAAGATACCGTATTGGCCATGACCGAATTGATAACTTTATAAATAGCGGCCGCCGCCTCTTGAACGCTTACCCCCAGCCGGTCGGCTATCTTTTCTTTCAGCGCTTTCTCGGCGAGGTCCTTGTGAAGCTTCATCTCGCCGCCGAGGAAATATTCCGGTGATATATAGCCGAGGATGACATCGGCGTCAGTTACGGTGGCCTCCTCGCCACCGGAACCGTAGCACGCCGGGCCAGGGTCAGCGCCCGCGCTCTTGGGCCCCACTCGAAGGGTATTGGTAACATCAAACCAGGCGACGCTGCCTCCCCCGGCCCCGATGCTGGTGACGTCAATGACCGGTAGAGAGAACCGGTGTTCTTCAATCAGGCTCTCAGTCTTAATGAGCGAGGTGCCTTTACCGATGATGCCAAGGTCAAGGCTAGTGCCGCCCATATCGATGGATAATAGGTTATCCACTCCGTGCAGCTTCCCGATGGTGATTGCCGCGGAAGGCCCAGCGGCCGGCCCGGACATCGCCAGGGTAGCCGGTTTCTCCATCGCGATCTCGGCAGTTTCCACACCGCCGTTATTCTGGATATAGAGGAACTGCCCCTTGAAACCTTCCCGTTCCAAGAGAAGGGTTATTTTTTTAGTGTATTTGTGGATGGCCGGGGCGATGAAAGCGTTGATGATGGCGGTGCTGGTCCTTTCGTATTCGCCCACGGCGGTCAGTATATCAGACGATATGGTGACATCAGCCTCCGAATAGTCCTGCCCGACTATCTCGGCGACCCTTCGTTCGTGTGAATGGTCCAGGAAGGAAAAGAGCAGTGCCACGATGATACTTTCCACCTTAAGTTTCTTGAGGTAGGCGACGGCCTTGTGGACGCTTTCTTCGTTCAACGGCACCCGGACATTGCCCCGCGCGTCTATCCTCTCCTCGATTTCCACGCGCAGATAGCGCGGCACCAGGACCTCGGGAAAGTCGACCCGCCAGTCGTACATATTGTCCTTGGTCACACGCCGGAACTGGATAACGTCACGGTGGCCCTTGGTGCAGAGCAGGCCCATCTTGGGACCCACCCGGGTTGCGATGATATTCGTCCCGGTAGTTGTCCCGTGCACGATGGTGGAAACCTGGCTTAAAAATTGACGGCGGTCTAGATTATTCCGACCCGCTAGAATGTCAATTACGTTCATCGTACCAATTGTCAAATCACGCGGTGTGGTGGGAGCTTTACCCGTCTGGGTAAAGCCTTTGTCATCCACGGAGATAGCATCGGTGAACGTCCCGCCAACATCAATACCTACTCGAAACGCCATATAATTTGCCCCTTTCTGACTTAATGTCCGTAAGTATGCGACCAACCGTCAACACGCACATTAACGACTTCTCACGCAGTTTCAGACACGAAAACCGGATGGCGTTCGCGTTCCCTGCTGGGTTAACTACCACATTATATTTTATCTGCCCCCACCACGCAAACCAGGCATGGCAGCAATATTTTCTTCGATTATTGTCACCATCTTTCCTGCTTTCAGATGCCGAAGATACCCTCAACCTCAATCAGCTGTCCTTCATTGGCCAAGCTGGCCACCCCAACGAGGGATTCACATGGGGTGGGGAACGACGTAAGGTATTCCTCACAGGCGGCCGAACCGACGTAGTCCTTCATGGCGTTGGCTGTAACGAAGGTGGTTAACTTGATAACGTCATCGAATGTCGCTCCGGCGGCCTCAACCGTAACCCTCAAATTATGCAGGACTTGGCGTACCTGTCCCGCGATATCCCCTTTGCAGACGATATTACCATCCACATCATTGGGGACGACACCGGAGATAAAAATCAGGCTGCCAAACTTTTTCACGATGCAGCCGGGAGAGTACGGAGCGTAAGCCCTGGCAAGGGTGGGGGTCTTGATAATTTCCTTCTCCATCTATGATTTCTCCCTTTCCCGGAATAAAATCAGCTGTTTTAGCAGGTTCCTCTCGATTTCCTCGTTAATCTGCTCTTTTGACTTTCCCCGGTAATCGTAGTAACCCCTACCGGATTTCAGTCCCAGCTCGCCTTTTTTTACCTTATCGGCGATAACCGGAGACGGTTCAGTGGCGTTACAGAGAGTCTTATAGATATGCGTGTTGCCCCTCAGAACGGTATCCAGTCCGTTGATATCCGCTTGGGCCAGCGGGCCAAGACTAGCCAGTCTGAATCCGTAGCTGGATAGGGCGGCCATGTCAAAGTCCTCAGGAGTAACCACACCTTGTTCGATGAGGTAATTGGCTTCCCGGGCTATAGCCGCCTGGATGCGGTTTACGATAAAACCCGGTACTTCTTTACCAACCATAACCGGCTTCTTGCCGATTCTGAGCATTAGTTGCCGGGTGATATTGATGACGTCGTCTCGGGTATCCTTGCCGCGGTGGACCTCAACTAGGGGAACGATGTGGGCGGGCATGAAATAGTGCGTTCCGACGACCCTCCCTGGAGTACGCATTCCTTTGGCCATGCCGGAGATGGTGAAGCTGCTCGTGTTACTGCTAATAATGGTACTGCTTTCACAATCGTCCAGCAAGGAAAACAGCTCTTTTTTAAGCGCCAGTATTTCCGGGATACATTCCACAATGAAGGTGCTGCCCTTGACAGCTTTATCCATGTCGATGGAAAGGAAGCTCTTGATGCGGGACTGCACCACCGCCGGGGTATCTTTTAGGAGGCCAAACTCAGCCAGCAGTTGGAGATGGACGTCCATACGCTTTAGGGATTGGTGTAATATATCAGAATCCTGGTCAACAACCCGAACTGATAAACCGGCGACGGCGAAGTTCAAGGCGATGCCTTCACCCATAAGGCCGGCCCCGATTACCGCTACTTCGCGGATATCTTCAGCCCTCACTAATGGATTCTCCAAACAACTCGATTCCCTTTTCCACGGCTCGGCATAAGTACTTTCAGTAAACCCTATAGCAGAGCCGTGGTTAAGGCGTCATGGCGCCTTCATTGTTAATATAGCTTGGGGTCCTGAGATATATCGAGCATCTCTCTGGCCTGAGCGGGAGTTGTTATTTCACGTCCAAGTCTCTTTCGCAAGGTTCGCTGCTCTTTTTAACAGGGGTATTACTCGTGGGGCACAAATCCCAGATGTGTTTGATGATTTCCCGGTAACGGACGGCACCAGAACTGGTATTGGTAACGGTTTCATCTCTGGCATGACCATGCATATATAATATATCGAAATACTATACGTTCAGAAAATCAGGGTGAAGGAAAAATAATTTTCCATGTTTCGGAATGAACCCAGATACAAACATCTGACTTACCTCCGGTAGTATAACATTGACATTATCGCTTGTCAAGTTAACCGACGGCAGGGTATTTACCAGTTTGGTTTTGCTTTTTTTTTAAGATTGTGTATACTTATTGGGCAGACTGGAGGTGGTCAATGAATAAGAGCAACAAAAGCGAGCAGGTCTTTGCCAATTGCACGACAGGAGGTCCGGTCTTAGCTTACGTTAGGGAAGGGAAAATAACGCGGATTGAACCTCTCAGACTCACGCCAGAAGACGGCGGCGACTGGTTCATCGAAGCCCGCGGCAGGTCGTTCTCTCCGGACCGGAAGGTAAGGCTGTCTCCCTATACGCTTTCAGAAAGGTCGAGAATCTACGGCTCTAACGCGGTAGGTTAATATTAACAAGGAGGCTAATATGAAAGGGTCCACTAAGAACTCAGAAGAGAAAATAGTTAAGACGATCTGTTTTTCTTGTCGGGGTGGGTGCGGCGTATTCCTACATATCAAAAATAATGAGATAATAAGGGTCGAAGGCGATCCAGAGCACCCTGGAAGTAAAGGCACCCTCTGTCCAAAGGGCTTGGCGGTTAAACAGTTGGTTCACCATCCTGACCGGCTCAAGTATCCTTTAAGGAGAGTTGGGAAGCGTGGAGAAGGAAAGTGGGAGCGAATATCCTGGGACCAAGCTTTTGACGAGATAGCTACAAAACTGGGAGAGATAAAGGAAAATTACGGAGCTGAAGCGATTGTTCAAGGCATTGGGACAGGGCGGAATCATAACGACTGGAGCGCAAGATTTTGCAACCATCTTGGGACTCCTAATGCCAATGACCCGATGCATTTTTGTATCGGTCCTCGATGTGTCGCTGGGTACTTAACCTTTGGTATTCCTGCACCTCTCGACCCTCACTATAACGCAACCAATTGCTTAGTAGCATGGGGGAGAAACGAAATCCATTCACACCCCAGCAATGGACGATACATCTTCGACGCCTTTGAACGAGGCGCTAAGCTCATAGTCGTTGACCCAAGACTTACCAAGCTGGCTTCAAGAGCAGACCTCTGGCTTCAGGTTAGACCTGGAGGTGATTCTGCCCTGGCCTTGGCCTGGATGAATGTAATAATTGGCGAGGAACTTTACGATAAAGAGTTCGTTGCGAAATGGTGTTACGGATTCGACAAGCTTAAAGAACACGTCAAAAAATATACGCCAGAATGGGCAGAGCCAATCACATGGATCCCAGCCGATAAGATTAGGGAGGCTGCCAGACTCTACGCCACAACTAAGCCAGCATGCATTGCCCCCGGAGTGGCCGTGGAACAGCAAATGAATTCCTGGCAAACTCAGCGTGCACTGTATATGATGGCGGCCCTTACGGGTAACATAGACGTCCCGGGTGGAAACATATTATGGGTCCCGCCTCTCGGTGGTTTCTTCCTCAATTGCGACAATGACGTCTTGCCGCCCGAACAGCGCGCTAAAGCTATAGAGGGAGGATGCAAGCTTAATGGTGGCCACGAGTGGGGTCCTCCTAACTTCGTCCTGGAGGGACCGCCCCTGTGGGATGCTATACTGACTGGTAAACCATATCCAGTCAAAGCAATTATGTGGATGGCTCACAATCCTATGGTCGGTCTTCCAAATACCAAAGCGGTGAAAGAAGCTTTAGAGAAGATTGAATTCCTCGTTGTCGGGGACTTCTTCATGACGCCAACCACTGAAATGGCTGACATCGTCCTTCCCAATGCTACCTGGCCTGAAAGAAGCGAAGTCGGTTGGTTTACTACACCCCTGGAACATCCTCAGTTCTGGGACAAGGATGAATTCCCAGTTTTCGCATGGGTGAAGGCAGTGCAGGTTGGTGAAGCCAAACAGGAGCTTGAGATATACAATGAGTTGGCAAAAAGGTTGAAGATAGACGGATTCTGGGACACCATGGAAGAGGCTTTCGACTTCTTATTAAAGCCTGTAGGAGTAACCTGGGAAGAATTCAAAAAGGTTGGCATAATCAGGAAGCCCATGATTTGGAGAAAGTATGAACATGGTCTTTTCCATACCCCTTCGGGTAAATTTGAATTTTACTCTGAGAGGGTTAAAGAACTTGGTTACCCGCCAATGCCTGAGTATGTGGAGGGCCCGGAAAGCCCGATAAGCGCAAGTACCATTGCCAGATCATACCCTCTGGTTCTCATCACCGGCTCAAGAATACCGGTATTTTATCATACGGATCAGAGAAATATCCCATGGCTGCGTGAAGTCTACCCGGAACCTTTGATAGAAATCCATCCGGATACCGCTGCAAAATATGGGATTAAGGAAGGCGACTGGGTATGGATCGAAACCAAGCGCGGAAGAGTGAAGCAAAAGGCCAAGATTACGTTAAGCCTTGACGCGAGAGTTGTTCACGCCGTGCGCTGGTGGTATCCTGAGAAGCCCGGGCCAGATCATGGAATATGGGAATCGAGTATTAACGTTGTGACACTTGACTCTCCCTATGACCCTGCGATGGGCTCTCCTACGATGAGAGGGTTGCTATGTAAGATATACAAAGTCGAGGAGGAAAAATAATGGTAAAGTATGGTTTACTCGTAGACTTTGACCGGTGTCAGGGATGCAATGCCTGTGAGGTTGCGTGTAAGCAGGAGAATGAACTCCCTGTCGGACCACGGCTGAAACAAGTATTGACTCTTGGACCGGAGAAAGTGGGACGAAGGCTTATCATGGAGTATCTGCCCGTTATGTGTATGCACTGTGAGAACCCTCCCTGTGCGGCCGCATGCCCAGCAGGGGCGATCGTTAAGGATGAACACGGAATAACACTGGTCAACGGAAAGAAATGTCACGACACCGATAAGGATTTCTGCAAGAAAGCTTGCATCCCCGCGTGTCCTTACCCGGTTCCACCGCAGTACAACCCTGAGAAAGATATAGTTCAAATGTGTAACATGTGCATGCAACGTGTCGGCAGAGGCGAAGAACCTAGCTGCGTCAAACACTGCATAAACAAGGTCATAAAATTTGGCCCCATAAAAGAGCTGTCAAAGATAATACAAGAAAGGGGCAACCGGACTATTACCATAGGAGGTGTTCTTCCAAACGTGGTTTGCCGCCCCTCAGTGATGTATATTCCGGCCAAGATACCTTATACCCTAGAGTAAGGCCGCGACCAGGACCAACAACTACGGCAACTTTGAGGTTGACGGCCTGGACGCGGGGAAATACACGGTAAGCCTCGATAGCAAGGGGTACACCCCCCGAAGCATTGACGTCGACCTGAAAACGGCAAGTTATCTGGGAGACATCGTGCTCGCCAAAGCCAAATAGTTCCTGGCTGTCGGTTTGTGGGATTGACTAGTTGGCGGAGGTAAAGCTAGCGGCCTTTTTCCAGGAGACGTTCCTGGCGCGGCCCGGTGGCCGGGTCGTAGGGCCGGTTGAAGGCTTCCGGGTACTGCTTGGTTAATTCATCGAGGTCAGCGCGCGCCACCTCGATAAGGTAACCGCTGGTGGCGATGCCGGTGGCGTTCCGGGAGGTGGTCTTGCGGGGGGAGATGGTGTTGACGGCGCCCCCGCGGTCCAGCTCCCCGGGAACGATCGGGTCGTAGCCGGCGCCGTGGTCGCAGGATATCACCCCCGGCATGATGCGCTCGGTAACGTAGGCCCCACCGAGCACCGCGCCCCGCTCGTTGTAGATTTTCACCACGTCCCCGTAGGCGATGCCCCTCCGGGCGGCGTCGGACGGGTGTATCCAGACGGGGTGATAGAGGTACCCGTCCGGTCCCTTGACCTTGCACGTCTCGATTTCCCGGAGCCAGGGCACGTCCTGGTGCTGGGAGTGGACCCCCCAACGGGGGTGGTTGGAGACCATCAGCATCGGGTACTTCCCGGCCCGCTTTCCCCGCAGGCTTTCCTGGTGGGAAATGCCGTGGGGTACCCATTTAGGATAAGGCGGCCTCTCCGCGTCGTCGGGGAAGTGCTGCGCCAGCCGCTGGGAAAACAGCTCCAGCTTTCCGGAAGGCGTGTTCAGGGGGTTTTTCTCGGGGTCGGCGTAGAAAGCCCCCATGCCCGGCGGGTCTTTCTTCCAGTCGGGGTCAGTGGGGAGAACGAAGTAGCCCTTCTTCTCGAACTCCTCAAAACTGAGATAGTCGGCGCAGCCCGAGTGCTCGAACCCGAACTTCTTGTGGTCCCGGATGGTCTTGCCGCCGGTGTACTTCTCCAGCAGCCCCAGCCGTTCGGCTATCAGGCAGACGATATCGTAGTCGCTCCTGGCTTCACCCAGTGGCTCGATACATTTCTCCTCGTTAATTATCAGGCTGAACTGGCCGTTATTAACATCGGTGGCGATGTCCTCTTCCTCGAACTTGGTGCTGACCGGCAGGATGACGTCGGCAAAGAGACAGTCGTTCTCCAGCCAGATATGCTGGGATAAGATGAACTCAATCTTGGGGCTTCTCAAAGCTTTAGCATAGCTGTTGCCGTCATTCCAGCAGGTTATCCAAGAAGGCGTGTCCGACCATATCATGTGGATTTCCGGAAAGCCTTCGACCGGGTAGGTGTATTTCTCGAACTGCTTCTCGACCGGCTGAAAGAACAGGTAGCCGCCGTACCAGGTGATGGGCGGGTTGAGGATGGCATCGTGCACCATGTCCTTGGGGATAATCTGCTTCGGCACCAGCGCCAGGAAATCGGCATCGTGGGAGGCGGGCATGGCGGAGATGATTTTCTCCGCCTTGGGCAGGGACAGCTGCTGCCGGCTGCCGAAGAAGGCCCACTCCGTCATCTTGAAGATATGCGCGCCCGGCTT
>DATLAD010000220.1:0-5497 GCA_035527575.1 Dehalococcoidales bacterium | reverse complement strand
GCGGAATAGACATCGGCGGCGATGTTGCGCGCGTTAGCCTCCAGCGCCATTGAGTCCTCTTTTCTGGCTACCCTGAGCAGGTGGCGTGACAGGAATATACTGGCGATGATGGAGACCGCCATCACCCCGATACCGGCCTCGGTCATTTCCAGGACGGCATCGGTCTGTATGCGGCGTACCGCCGAGTAGATGATGGAACCCCCGGCGATGAATATCAAAATCGCCTGTATGATGGCGGCAACGTTCTCCGCCTTGCCGTGGCCGAAAGGGTGCTCATCGTCGGCCGGTTTGGCGGCAATGTGGAGCGCCAGAAATGTAACGCTGACGGCAAAAAGGTCGAGGAAACTGTCAACCGCCTGCGCCAGCACACTCAGGCTGCCGGTGATAACGCCTACGGTAACCTTGAGCACTATCAGACTAACGATGATGATTATGGAGAGCTTGGCTGCGCTGTTCCTGCCGGAAAACATTATTTTTCCCTGCTATCAGGCTTTTTTATTTGAAGTCTTGCGCCACGGAATGAATCTGCCCCACTCGCCCCTGTCCCATACTACCAGTAGTGACGGCGCAATACATACAGAGCTGAAGGTGCCGGCGATTATGCCGATGATAAGAACGACGACGAAATTCTGGATAGTTGCCCCGACAAAGAGGAGCAGTGCCAGGACGACGACTAACGTGGTCAGGCTGGTATTCACGGAACGGCTCATGGTCTCCACCAGACTATTATTCACCACGGCTTCAAAGTTGCTGCCGATTCCCTTGGTCAGGTTCTCCCGGATTCTGTCGAAGACAACCACGGTGTTATTGACACTATAGCCGATAACAGCCAGGAGACCGGTGATAAACATAAGGTTAATCTCCCAGTCCATCAGGGCGCCAAGAATGGAAAACATTCCCACGGCAATCAGGGCATCGTGTAACAGGGCTACTATGGCACAGGTGCCGTAGTGGAAAGGTCTGGGCATGCGGCGGAAGGCCCAGGTAACGTAGAGCAGTATGCCGATTGCCGCTATTGCCACGGCTATAGCGGCATTATTCACCGTTTCAGAAGCAACCTGGGGAGAGACCGAGGAAAACTGCGCCTCGGTTACCTGTCCGAAGCGCCCGGACAGAGAACTTTCTAACTGCGCCTTTTCACTATCGCTCAACTCATGGGTACGGATTAAGAACTGCCCTTCACCGGCGCTTTGTATAATGGCGTCAGTATAGCCCAGGCTGACCAGTTCCTCTTTGAACCGGTCGTATTCTACCGGCTCTTCGAATTTTACCGTCAGCATGGAGCCGCTGCTGAATTCAATCCCTGACGGCAGTCCGGCGCTCACCAGTGATATAATTCCGACGAGAATTACTATCCCGGATATCAGAAAGAACCAGAATCTTTTACCGATTATATCAAACATTATTTCTTGCCCCTGTCTATACTGAACAGCGCTTTATTCTTGCTCAGAGGACTGTGGAGAAACAGGCGTAGCAGTGTACGCGTAACCAGAATGGCGGTAAACATACTTATTATCACGCCGATACCTAAAGTCAGGGCGAAGCCCATTACCGGCGCACTGGCAATAATGCTGCTGCCCAGCCAGAAAAGAATAACACATACGATTATCGTGGTTACATTACTGTCCCTGATGGCTGACCAGGCACGATTAAAGCCGGCTTCTATCGCAGCCCCCAGCGTCCGCCCCATTCTCAGCTCTTCCTTCATCCTCTCGAAGATGAGGACATTGGCATCAACAGCCATGCCGATGGAAAGGATGAAGCCTCCCAGCCCCGCCAGCGTGAGGGTAACCGGTATCAGCTTGAACAGTGCCAGGACAAGCGCCCCGTAAAATATCAGGGCCAGACTGGCCAGTACGCCGGGTAAACGGTAATAGGCAATCATAAAAAGCATTACCAGCACTATGCCGATTAGTCCGGCGAGCCAGCTCATCTCGATGAAATTTGCGCCCAGCGTGGCCGAGACTTTCTCCTGGTAGAGCGGCGGCTGCTTTAACGGCATGGGTAAAGCACCCGATTTAAGCAGGTTAGCCAGTTCCTCCGCTTCAACGCGGTTGAAATTACCGGTGATGACACCGCTGCCCTCAAACTTCGGGGAGTTAATCCGCGGGGCCGAGAGCATCGTATTATCCAGAATAATACCGAGGGCGTACTTGGGGGAATAATCCCCGGTGGAGCTGTACAGCCGTTTCGCAATCTGGTCAAAGATAATGCTGCCCTGGCTGTTCCACTTGATGCTGACCTCCGGCTGGGGGCTGATGTCTTGGCTGATAGTGGGTTGGGCATCGTCAAGAAAATCACCGGTGAGCTGTGTTCCGTTATCGCCGCGTGCGGGAATCCATGCCACGCTATCACCGTATTCCTGTAGTGCTTCTTTATCGGCAGGTTTTCCGGAGGCATCCGTAAACATGATTGTGCCGCTTTCGTCCTTCGTCAGAATGGCCACCGTCTTGTGTTCTTGTTTACCCTCTTTCGTGGTGACGCTCGTGGAGAATAACCGGTCGCCCTTCTCTTCGTTATCAAAAAACTTAAGCTGGGTTTGTTCCAGGTAGTCTTTCAGATACACCGGCAACCCCTCGGCGTTAAGTTCCGCCTCTCTGAATTCGAGGAAGCCGGTCTGCTCTACCAGCCTCTTTGCCGCATCAATATCAGTGAACCCAGGCATCTGTATCAGTATACGGTCGTCCCCAAGCTGCTGAATTACCGGCTCGGCAACGCCGTACTTGTCGATACGTTTCTGGATGGTTATTACGGTCCGGCTCATGCTCCTGGCCAGTTCGGTGGCATTATCGGTGACCTCTGCCTCGTACACGAGATGCACACCCCCGACAAGGTCGAGCCCGAGGTGCATTCCCTTTCTACCGAGTTTCTCCGCATCAATGGGTAATACAGTCCACAGGGCGAAGGCGAAGACTATCAGTATCACCACTGATACAATAGTATTTTTTCTGGTCATGATTCTCCCTGAGATGGCTCACTTCGGAGTATTTGAGTATGATTATTCAATAAATGCTTAATATAATCAAGGGCCTGTTGCCTGGTGGTTACCTCTCCGGCAGCCTGGGCCTCTCGCAGGGCTTCCAGAAGCTCGCCGATTTCAGGTCCGGGACTTAACCGGAAGACGTTTATAACGTCATGCCCGTCAATCAGTCTGGGCGGTGCGGACAGGCTTTCTTCTTCAAAGTGTCTGGCCAGCACGTACTCGGTCATCTGTGTGTGCTCCTGCCACTGGCGCAGGTCCAGGGAAGGGCCTCTGGTGGCCAGGTGGTCGGCCAGGCACAGGAAAAGCAGGTCGATACCCGCCTCGCCGGTATCGCGAAAATAGCGGTAAATAGCCCGGCTGGTGGGGACGCCCTCATGGCTCATCTGTGTCGGCCTCATGTGGTAGGTAACCAGGAGTTCTACCAGCTTAATCTCCCGGTTGCTGAACCTCAGCCTTTCCATGATGGTGTCGGCGGTAGCGGCACCCTCCTGCTGGTGTCCCAGAAAGCGCGCGCGGCCGTCGTCGTCGAGGGTTTTAGTCTGGGGCTTGGCGATGTCGTGGAGCAGGGCCGCCAGTTTGAGCAGCGACCTTCTCGTGCTGCCGCTGCTTATTTCCTGGTCGAAGTGCCGGCTCAGCCCTGCCGACCACGGTACCGGGGCCAGGATTTCTTCGCCGGCGTATTCCCAGGTTGCCTCCCTGAGCAGGAACTCTAAAGCGGCTACGGTCTGGATGGAGTGGTCGAAAACGTCCCAGACGTGCACCCTGGGCTGGTCGACGCCCCTGGCCGGGACCAGCTCCGGTATCAGGGCGGTGAGCAGTCCCAGCTTGTCCAGATGGGCCAGCCGCTGTCCGGCGCCGGGTAGAGACAGCAGCCGCAATAGCTCCTCCCTGATACGCTCGCCGGCGACGTCCTTGATGAGTCGTTTGTCGCGGTGTATCAGCCGTTCGGTTTCGCTATCGATGCTGAAGCCGAGTTCGGCGGCGAGGCGCACCGCCCGTATCAGGCGGGCGGCATCTTCCACGAAGACAGTCTGGCTGACGGCTCTCACCACTTTCCGGCGAATGTCTTCCCGACCGTTAAAGGGGTCGACGAGCTTATCGGTGCTGATAACGGCATCGAACTTATTATCGAGCTCAATGGCTATAGCATCAATGGTGAAATCGCGCCGGGCCAGGTCCTGCTCGATATCGCCTTTGAGCGTGGTAAAATCAATCTGCCATCTGTTATCGGTCAGGACTACCCTGCCCACCCCGTTTTTTTCATCAAGCGGAATATATTTGCCATTGAGAGCGCCGGCAACTTCCCGGGCAACCGACAGAGCGTCGGCTGCCACGGCGATATCGATATCGGCCGTGTCGCGTCCCAGCAGCATATCACGCACGAAACCGCCGACGAGGTACACAGGGATACCTTTTTCGGTAAGAAATCGGCTGATTTTGGTCAGTAGCCGGGAAGCCTCGGGCTTGACGACCAGTCTCAAATCTTCCATAGTAAGTGGAGGCATCTGTTAAACTATACTATCAAGCGCAAAATTTATCAAGTAGTATTGATTTCTTTTCAGCTTGACGCTATTATGAAAGTCGGTTTAAGATTAGCCTGGACGGCGTCTCAGTCCGGAGGCAGGAAATATGACGTATAAGACTATCGTTTTTACGAAGAAGGGACATGTGGCCCACGTAACGTTGAATCGGCCTGATGCCGGAAACGCCGTAAATCGGCAACTGGCGCAGGAACTGGAGGAAGTCTGCACCCGGATAAACCAGGACGACGGTGTTTACGTGGTGACGGTTACCGGGGCCGGCAAGGTTTTCTGTAATGGTGGGGAGGTTGAGCAGGGGGATACGCCATGCCGTCCCGCCGCCGCTATCGCGAGTATCGACCGACCCGTCATTGCTGCCATTAACGGCGATGCCCTGGGAGAAGGACTGGAAATAGCCATTAGCTGCGATATACGTCTTGCCTCGAAGAAAGCGCGCTTCGGCCTGCCGCAGGTGGCCGGGGGGAGTATCCCGGTGGACGGCGGCACCCAGCGACTGCCCCGCATCGTCGGACGGGGTAAGGCTTTAGAACTGCTCATGACGGCGGACGTCATCACCGCCGACGAAGCTCTGGAGATAGGGCTGGTCAGCAGTGTTGTGCCGCCGGAGGCTCTGGCGGGGGAGGCCGGGAAACTGGCGGAGACCATTGCCGCCAAGGGCCCCATTGCCCTCCGGTATCTCAAGGAAGCGGTCAACAAAGGGCTGGACATGACGCTGGAGCAGGGCCTGCGCCTGGAGGCCGACCTCTATTTCCTGCTGCATACCACCGCCGACCGCACCGAGGGTATAAAAGCTTTCCTGGAGAAGAGACCCTCGAAGTTCAAGGGGCGATAATATGGGGAGTCTAAGAGGGGCTTTGCCCCTCTTCCATATCCCCCCTCTCCTTGATAGGAGAGGGGGCCATTAGTCCTTCCGTAGGAAGGACAGGGGGAGAGGCTAAGATGGGGTGAGGTAGACCAAATAAATGGGCGCTTT
>DATLAD010000219.1:0-10008 GCA_035527575.1 Dehalococcoidales bacterium | reverse complement strand
CTGGCGGTGGTACTCGCTGCCGTTGTCATGGCCCTTATGTGGGTGCCCGCTTTCACGGGGAAGGCTTATCTCCTGTGGGCGCTGGCCACGCCGGTGCAGTTCTGGGCGGGCTTGCGGTTCTACCGTGGAGCGTGGGGCGCGCTCAAGCACCGCACCGCCGATATGAATACCCTCATTGCCGTGGGCACGTCGGCGGCCTATTTTTACAGCATGGTGGCGGTGCTTTTCCCCGGCCTTTTCCGCGCCGGAGGGCTGGAAGTCCACCTGTATTTTGACACATCGGCCATGATTATCGCCCTGATTCTGCTGGGTCGCTTCCTGGAAGCCAGGGCCAGGGGGCAGACATCGGCGGCCATTAAAAAGCTCATCGGCCTGCAGCCGAAGACGGCCCTGGTTATCCGCGACGGCAAAGAGATGGAAATACCCGTCGAAGATGTACTGGTCGGCGACCTCATTCTGGTGCGGCCGGGAGAGCGCGTGCCGGTAGACGGCATTATCCGGCAGGGTAACCCCGGCATCGACGAGTCCATGGTAACCGGCGAGAGCCTGCCCGTGGAGAAAAAGGAGGGCGACGAGGTCGTCGGGGCGTCCATCAATAAAACGGGCAGCTTTCAGTTCGAGGCCACCCGTATCGGCAAAGACACCACCCTGGCGCGGATTGTCCGGCTGGTCGAGGAAGCCCAGGGGAGCAAGGCGCCCATCCAGCGCCTGGCCGATATTATCGCCAGCTATTTCGTGCCGGTGGTTATCGGCATCGCCGTTATTACCTTTATTATTTGGTACTTTGCCGGGCCGTCTCCGTCCTTGACTTTCGCCTTCCTCAACTTTATCGCCGTGCTCATTATCGCCTGTCCCTGCGCACTGGGACTGGCCACGCCGACGGCAATTATGGTGGGCACGGGCAAAGGAGCGGAGCAGGGCATACTTATCCGCAGCGCCGAGGCACTGGAGAGGTTTTATAAAATAGATACGCTGCTTTTGGACAAGACGGGAACTCTGACCGAGGGTAAGCCGGAAGTAACCGATATCATTGCTGTTTCCCCATATTCCGAGGATGAGGTGCTCGGTCTGGCTGCCTCGGTGGAGCACGACTCGGAGCATCCTCTCGGTGAGGCGGTCGTCAGGGCAGCCCAGGAAAAGAAGTTGAAGCTGGCTGAAGCCTCGGATTTCCGGGCTATCCCCGGACATGGCGCCGAGGCTATCGTGAATAAAAAGAAGCTCCTGCTGGGCAACCTCAAGCTGATGAAAGACAGGGGGATTTCGCCGGGTGGATTGGAAGAAAAAGCCGAAAATTTATTCAAGAACGGCAGGACGGTGATGTTCGTGGGGCTGGATGGTAAAGCGGTGGGCATCGTCGGCCTGGCCGATACGTTAAAGCCGAATGCTAAAGCGGTGTTGGCCGGGGTGCGCCGGATGGGCATCGAGGTGGCTATGGTCACCGGCGATAACCAGCGCACCGCCGAAGCTATCGCCCGTGAAGCGGGCATCGGCCGCGTCCTGGCGGAAGTGCTGCCGGAAAACAAGTCCGCGGAGGTGAAGAAACTACAGGACGAAGGCAGGATTGTGGCCATGGTCGGCGACGGAATCAACGACGCCCCGGCGCTGGCGCAGGCAGATGTCGGTATCGCTATCGGCACCGGCACCGATGTCGCCATGGAAACAGGGGACATCACCCTGATTGGCGGGGACCTGGCTGGCATCGCCACGGCCGTGTCACTGAGCCGGCGCACCATGCGGACTATTAAACAAAACCTTTTCTGGGCTTTTGCCTATAATACGATTCTAATCCCGGTGGCGGCAGGGGTGCTTTACCTCGCCTTCGGCAGTACCGAAGTGCCGTCCGGGCTTACCTTTATCCTCGGTAATTACGGGTTCCTGAACCCGATTCTGGCGGCGGCCGCGATGGCGGCCAGCTCGATAACCGTTGTATCCAACTCGCTGCGCCTGAGAGGTTTCAAACCTCCTCGGTTCGCGGATTAAACACAGGAGGTGCCATTATGGCGATTGACCCCGTTTGTAAGATGACCGTCGATGAGAAGAAGGCTCCGGCCACTTCCGAGTACAAGGGCAAGAAGTACTACTTCTGCGCCGTGGGCTGCAAGAAGGCCTTCGACGCCAATCCGGGAAAGTATCTGGCCGGGAAATAAAATAGCCTGGTGTGTGTCGTCGGATAGCGCATTGCGCTTGACATAATACTAGGAATTCTTTGGCCGTCTCCTCAACAGCAGCAGCACGACGATGACAGCCCCGCCCACAACTCCGACCCCGATGATAATCCAGCGGTTCGTCAGAAGTCCCTGCCACCCCGCTGAAGAATCGTCGGCGACATCAGGTACTATATCCGGTTCGTCGGTTTCGTCCTGAGCAGGGGAGGCTTCCATAGTTTCCACATTGGTAGAGTCGTTTTCTTCCGGGTCGTTCGATTCGGTGACGGCTACCGGTACGGCGGCTGCCGCAGGTTCGGCTTCGGCCACAGGCTCCGGTGCCGGAACCGCTTCCTCCGGTTCGCCGGGATGAGAGAGGTCGATTACTTTCTCGTTATTGGATTCATCGCTCTCGGTAATGCTGTCGTTTCTGTCGGCAATTACCTTGAAAATGTGTTCTCCTGACCGGGCTGTCCAGGTGAAGATGCCCGCCGCGGACGCGCCGGCGGCAATGGAATCGATGGGGAGTCTGTTTATCGGCATATCATCGATATAGCAGTCCAGATACGGGGAATAGGCGGTACTGCTGCCGAGGTTCCTGGCCATTATCACGAAGGTAACCGAGACGTTCTCGGAAGGCTCGGCCGGCGACCACGTTATCGCTTCGATAGCGAGGTCGGGGGCGGGGATGACTGCCGTTTTCTCATTATTGGATTCGTCGCCTTCGATGATGCTGTTGGCTTTATCGATGATTACCTTGAAAGTGTGCGACTCCGCCAGGAAAGTCCACGCGAAAGCCCTGGTGACCGCAGCCCCGGGGTCGATATCTTCGATATAGTGATTGCCCTGGTAGGCGCTATCGACGTAATAACTAAGATAGGAACTGCCGGCCCTGAGCGTGCCCTGGTTCTTGATGGTCAGGGTCAGGGTTATATCATCGCCGGTTGTCGGGACCAGCGGCGACCAGGTAACGCTCTGAATAACCAGGTCCGGGGAGGCCGTTGTTAAAATTGCCTCTGCTGTATTATTGGATTCATCTATTTCGAAAACATAATCGTTGTAGTCGGCGGCCGCTTTGATTACGTGCCTCCCGATAGTCGCCGTCCAGGTAATACTATTACTTTCAGCGGCCCCGGGAGCCAGCCCGTTGAGATAGGCGGTTTCCAGGGGCTTGCCATCCACGTAGTAAGCGACGTGGGACTCTCCGGCTTCTTTAGGGCCGTTATTTTTTACACTGGCGGTAATGGTTACAGGGTCGCCCATCGAAGGGTTTTCCGGCGTAAAGGTAACGCTCTCGATCACAAGGTCTGTCTCCGGGGTGCGGTTTGCAGGGGTTACCGAGGCCGTCTTCACGTTGTTGGACTCGTCGCTTTCCTCTATGAGGTTTTTTACGTCCGCAACGGCTCTAACTTTCATTGATGTGGATGTAGCTATCCAGGGGAAGCTGGCCGTGACCGTGCCGCCGGCAGGAATTGGAGCCAGCCAGCTGTGAAATTCATACCCGTAGCTGATGTAGAAGTCCAGGTTACAGCCGCTGACTGTCCTGGTCCCGGCATTCTTGACAGTTACGGTGAAAGTCAGCCAGCTATCGATTATCGGGCTTGCCGGCGACCATGTAATGCCCTGAATTAGAATGTCGGGTGGGCCGAGAGCCGGCAGGGTTACATTCCCGGTATTGTTGGTTTCATCGCTTTCGGTAACCCCGTCGTCGATATCGATGATTGCCGTGAAGGCATGTTCTTCTGCCCCCACCGCCCAGTTAAATGTCTTGGTGCTTGTCGCGTTGGCCCCCAGGGGATTGATAAAGACCGATGCCTGAAATGTTTCATCGATATAATAAGCAAGCCAGGAACCGTTGGCCAGGCCGCTGCCCTGATTTTTCACGGTGACGGACATGGTCACGTTATCGCTATCCGAGCGATTTACCGGTGACCAGTTTATGGCCTCTATAACAAGGTCGGGAGGAGCCGTTACGTAGGTTACGACAAGGTCATTATTTGCTTCGTCGCCCTCGATGGCCTGTTGTAATACATCGGCGGTCGCTTTGAGAGTATGCTGGCCGGATTTCGCTATCCAGGTATATCCCCGCGCTACGCTGGCGCCCGCATCGAGTCGCCCGGCTTCGACCTGGCCCCGGGAAGCGCCGTCAATCCAGAACTCGACGAAGGAGAAACCTGACCTTTTATTTCCCTGGTTTTTGATGGTCACCGTAAAGGTTATCGCGTCGCCTATCGATGGGTTTCCCGGCGACCACGTTATCGACTCGATGATGAGGTCGGCGGCGAGGACGGAAAAAGCGTAGGTTATTTCATTATTGGCCTCGTTGGCCTCGGCTATACTGTCGTTACAGTCGATGATTGCCCTAACAGTATGTTCACCCGCCTTAGTCTGCCAGGTAAAGGTTTTCTCGACGGTGGCGCCGGCGCTTATCTGGTTGACATCAGCCGAATTCAGCAAGGTGTCGTCTATGTAGTAAGCAACGCAGGAAGGCCCGGCCTGACTGTCTCCCCGGTTCCTGATGGTTACGGTGAATGTCACCGTATCTCCCATTACCGGCGCTTCCGGCGACCAGGAAATCGATTCGACAATGAGGTCGGGAGACTCGATGGACTGGGCGAAAGCTTTATTGTTATCAACTGATATCATGGCAGGAGCCCAGAAGCCTGCCAGAAGGCACAATATTACCAGCGCGCCAGGCCAGACCCGGCGTTTGTAGTTGCTCATAGGTTCAACCTTCACGTGTCGGCTGATACTAGGATACGCTGATAGGCGTGTCAGCGATTGGACTATAGCTTGGGTTTAGGCATGGTGCTATCACCCATTTTGTGAAGTGTTGAATGGAAAATTACGGCGGTGATTGACGGAAATCCCTTCGCCCGTCGAGGGAGAGGGAATCAGGTATTTCGCAATAATGACTGAGTGGCCTTAGATTTTTCTACCCGAGTCAGCCCAGTATTTTTCCCGCAGCTCCCGCTTCATAATCTTCCCGGCAGCGTTCTTGGGCAGGGAATCCATGAACTCTACCGATTTGGGAGCCTTATAGCCGGCCAGGTTCTTCTTACAGAGGGCAATCAGTTCTTCGGCAGTGCAGCCGGCGCCCTTCTTCAAGCCGACGACGGCATGCACCTTTTCCACCCAGTACGGGTCAGGGATGCCGATTACCGCCGCTTCCTGGACGCTGGGGTGCCGGTAGAGAATTTCCTCTATCTCTCTGGGGAAAACATTCTCGCCGCCGGTGATAATCATATCCTTTTTGCGGTCGACGATGTAAACATAGCCGTTTTCATCGTAGCAGCCGATATCGCCGGTATGCAGCCAGCCGTCGACGATGGTATTGTTGGTTTCTTCGGGTTTGTTCCAGTATTTCTGCATGATGTGTTTGCTGCGGACGATAATCTCGCCCATCTCACCGGGATTAACATCGTTCCCTTTGTCATCCACGATTCTGACCTGCACGCCGATATCCGGCTGGCCGACGGAGGAAAGCCTCTTTTCTTCGGGTTTACCCAGCACGTCATGGTCTTCTTTGGGCAGGTGGCTGATGGCCGGGCCGCTCTCGCTCTGGCCGTAGCCCTGCCCGAAAACATTCCCGAAGGTTGACAGCCCCTTTTTCAACACCTCCAGGGGCATGGGGGAACCGCCGTACCAGATAAACTTCAGGCTGCTGACATCGTATTTTTTAACGTCGGGCACGGCGAGCATGGCTACCAGGTGGGTCGGCACTATCGATATGTGGGTGGCTTTCTCGTCCTGAATGAGTCGCAGGGTAGCCCCGGCATCAAAGAATTTCGTGATGATATTGCACCCGCCGATATAGAGGATGGAGCGGAAAATGGTATCCCCGGCGATGTGGAACATGGGCGATACCTGGATATGCCTGTCGTCAGATTGTATGCTCAGGTTGATGATATAAGTGCGGCAGTCGTCCCAGGCCTCGCGGTGGGAATATACTGCGCCCCGGGGTACGCCGGTAGTGCCGCTGGTATAGATAATGAAAAACCCGTCATCCTCTTCCACCTGGACATCGGGTTCTTCCGTGGGATATGAACTGAGGAAGTCCTGGATGAACATCATATTGGGGGCTTTCTCTTCAAGGGATACGAAATTTTTAACTCCGTGAAGCCTGGACCGTACCGACTCGGTGACGGCGACCAGTTCCGGGCCGACGAAAAGGGTATTGGCTTCAGAGTAGTTTATCAGATAGTCCAGTTCTTCGGCGCCGAGCCTGGGATTGAATCGCGATAGTATATAGCCGCCCTTCATCGCCGCACCGTAGACTATGGCGTAGTCCAGGCAGTTCCAGGACAGTATGCCGATGGAGTCGCCCTTGTTAACGCCGAGTTCCTGCAGGGCGTGTGCCAGGCTGTTTACTTTGGCGTTGAACTCGGCGTAGGTTAACCTCTGTGTCCCGTAGACATAGGCCTCCTTGTCCGGGCGCAGGATTGAGTGTCTGTGGATAATATATGCGAAGGTGCCTGTTTTATAACGGGATAGTTCCTTCAGTATCTTACCTGTTGGCATTCTTTTCCTCCACCTTCACTGGATGCTTCTAAATCCGGGCTGACCGAAAGCTCAGGTTACTATCTCAAGTTACTGCACAGGCTGAGCAGAATCAGTCGGCAGTAAGGGACGCTATACTCGTACTTTCCCCGGTACGAAATGGTGGGCCATTGTGGACTCGAACCACAGACCCCAGTCTTATCAGGACTGTGCTCTAACCAACTGAGCTAATGGCCCGGATAAATTCGTATCTAATTTTAGATGAAGCGGAGATAAAAATCAAGCGCCAGCTTTGTCCTTCATGGCGAAGTGGGCAATAGCCAGGTCTACCAGGCCGACGAAGTTCACCACGGCGAAGGTGATGGTACGGCTCGAAGAGTGCTCCCAGACGAACTCGTTCAGCAGCAGGCCAGCCGTGCCGACGATAATCAGGATAAAGCCGGTGATTTTAATGAAGTTTTTCATAGTAGTACTCATAGCTGCGAATACCGCAATATTCAATATAGCATTATATATCGGGAATCCGGTTCAATCCACGCGTTCTACCTTTAGAAGCTCGATTTCAAATGTCAGCTCTTTCCCGGCCAGGGGATGATTGGCGTCCACGGTAATGCCTTCATCGGATACGGCGATAACGGGGGCGATAGTAACGACCCCGTCGTCTGTCTGTATCTGCAATTTTTGTCCTACCGCTATACTCATGCCCGACGGAAGCTCTTCCCGGCTGAGAAATATTACTAGGTCTTCACGATACGGGCCATAGGCTTCTTCCGGAGAAAGCGTTACCGTTTTTATCTCGCCGACATGCATTCCCCTGACGGCATCCTCAAAACCGGGAATCATTATGCCGGCGCCCATGACAAACTGAAGCGGCTCCCGTTCCCGGGATGTATCGAACACGGTGCCGTCGCTAAGTGTGCCCGTATAGTGAACGGTAACCCTGTAGCCATCTTCGGCAACCTGCGTCGTATCTATGTTCACCGGCGCCGTTTGCGCTTTGGTACAGCCGATTATTGAGACCGTCGCAAGTAGCAGGATAATGAGTAAGACCGTGTTTTTTATCTTCATTTCAGGCCCCTTTTCGATGAATTTCCTCTTTATACTAAAAACCGCAGATAATCGTGACTGGTATCCGTTTCGCCCTCTTCGATTTTACCTTTAGCCAGGTTTCGCGTCATTTTCTTCCATAACTGTCGGCTGGCCTGGTTCTGCCTGTTGAACCCTATTCTCCAGTGGCCGGCGTGCTTTCTGAAAATGTCCGCGGCACAGGCCGTACCCACGCCGCGATGGCGGAACTCGGGTAATACGTAGAATTCTGCCATCTCGTAGGTATCGCCTTCTTTACTCACCAGAGCGAAACCCGCAATCTTCTCGCTACAGTTGAATAAATAGGGATGCCTGTCTGCTTCCTCCCAGTAATTATCCAGGTAGGGGTAGACGTACTCTCCTTTTTCGTTTTTAGGGTCGGGAGAAATATCGTCGAACCGTGAAAGCTCGGTGAGATAGGGCTGTAGCATTTTCCTGATGATTTCTTTATCGTTAATTTTAGCCGGTTTTATGAGATATGCCATTTTTTACTTGAGAAACTTAGACCCTGGGCGTATTACCACTACAATTATAATACCTCAAACCAGTTGAAAAAATCTAACTTTGGTACTACAATATAATTAATAATGAAATATGTTTCATGAAGTATATAACATGTCTAAATCAGGCATAGTACACTTCTACGGGCATCGTTTTACCGTGCGCGTTACCACGGTCCTGGCAATGCTGGTCCTGGCCAGCCTTACCTGGGGAATCGTTTCAACTCACCCCGGCGATACATATAGCGGCGGGCAGGACCGGGAAATACCGATATCTCTATGGACATCCGAGCGGGGCATTGTCCAGCTCCCTCAAGCTGGTTCGGTACCGGCTTCACAAAAAGTGACCTCCAGGAGCGCCGTAACCGCTTCGGCGGCAATATGGCCCAATTTCCCGGGCGCATTTTCCAATAATCGGGAAGACTCCCTTTATTATTTTTCCAGTTCCAATATCGTTCTTGATTTGGAAGGCTACAAGGCCTTCCTGTATCTCGATATTCCCCCACCGGGCGCTCCGGTCTGTCTTTAGACTGGGGTAGCCTGTCACTGCTGCTTCCTGCCGTTCATGCCTGCGGCGCGTAAAGCGCCGGAGTCCCGGTAAAGTTAGCCCCATATTTTTCATCAGGAAGGTTTGCCCTTCTGGCTCTCCAGCTATAGACAGTACCCGTTGAGGTGTTTTTTTCAGGAGTTAGCCCGGGTATTCTTTGTATATAGTATAGGAGGAAAATATGACCACAATAATAACCATAATCGTGCTTATCGGCGCCGTTATTGTACTTACGCTTGTTATGTTGGCGTTTGCCTATCCGAATTTGCTTGTACGTGCGGGTAAGTTCCTGTTCGTTAAACCCGTCAAGGCTCTCGTCAAAGTCGGGCACCATAAAGCAGCGCCTCTGGCCGTGAAAGCCGGAGAGATAAAGACCGATATTCCACACATGAAATAACCGGGCCATTCTGCCGGTTAAAATAGAGGCGGGGCATTTTCTCAGGATGCCCCGCTTTCTGTTTATGTTTGGGTTTGATTAGTTATTTTACCACACCCCACCACCCCTCGTGTGTTATCTTTTCCCACCCAGGCCGCCATATGAAATCCTAACCCCTGTATCCCCTTCCCTTTACCAAAGGGAAGGGGAGGAAAAGGATGAGGGGGCTGGCGCCCCCTCAAACTCCCCCGCATACGTAAGAGTAATTCACCCCACGCAGTTTCCCCCTTTGAAATAGGGGGATTAAGGGGGATTTAAAATCCCTCTCGGTCTCCCTTTACGAAAGGGAGAAGCTCTTAATGAAAAAGGGATAGCCCGCCGATAGGGGCGTCAGCCCCAAAACATTAGGGGTGTCTAAGAGGGGCGAAGCCCCTCTTTTAAACAATTCCACCTCTCCTGCGGAACGCCTTGTCAGGAGAGGGGGATAAAGGGGGTGAGGCTGTATGTTGACATAATAATTGACAAATGGAATTATTTGTAATTATACTCCTGAGATAAAGGGGAAAAAGGGAGGTGTAATATGCCAGAGTGGGGAATCGCACTAATTGGTGTTGCGGGTTTAATCGTGGGCGCCATTATCACAGAAGCTAGACACTGGTTAGATAGAAGACAAAGATTTCAAGTTATGACTTTTGAAAAGCGGTTACAAACGCATCAAGAAGCGTTATCCTATTGCTATAAGCTATATCATTCTTTTAATAGTCGTAAGGATGAAGATGAAAAATACAGGACAATCAACGAAATTCAAGAATGGTGGGAAAGTAACTGCTTGTTACTTGACGAAAAATCACGTCG
>DATLAD010000218.1:0-15248 GCA_035527575.1 Dehalococcoidales bacterium | reverse complement strand
TCGACCGGGCCATACGGCACGGCGAGGGCGATAAATCAGTTTATGAGGAACGGGGACTGATAGTTCTATGAAACAAATGTTCGACTTTGACGATGCTCTGGTCGTAGTGGGCGTATTGATGGCCAGCGCCGGTATCTGGCTAATCTATAAGCCGGCGGCTCTTATCATAGTTGGTATATTATTTGTTCTCCTCGGGCTCCGGGGCAGCAGGTTACGGAGGAAGCAGTAATGGGTAAAATATCTGAATTCATTGAAAGGCGGACCGGGTGGAGCGCCGATGATGAAAAGTGGTGGCATGAGATAGGCTGGCTGCGCAGGAGCGCCACGGGGGTACAAGTTACAGAAACTTCGGCGCTTTATTCGTCGGCCGTCTATGCCTGCGTCAGGCTGCTGGCGGAGACGATAGCCTCTCTGCCCCTGCCGGTTTATCACAGGCTGGTGCCAAGGGGCAAGGAGAGGGCTTATAATCACCCGCTCTATTCCTTATTGCATAACTCGCCCAACCCCTGGACGACCAGCTACAGCTTCCGTGAGACATTGCAGGGGCATCTGGCGACGTGGGGCAATGCCTATGCCGAGATAGACTGGGACATGGCCACGGGGCGTGTCAGGGCGCTCTGGCAGCTGCGGCCGGACAGGATGAAAGTCGGCCGCGAGAACAACCAGCTGATTTACGTCTATCAGCTCCCGGATGGCACCCCGGCCAAGCTGCCGGCTTACCGTGTCTGGCATATACCCGGCTTCGGCTTCGACGGGCTGGTGGGATATTCGCCCATCCAGCTGGCGCGGGAAGCCATCGGGCTGTCGATGGCCACCGAGGAATTCGGCGCCCGCTTCTTCGGCAACGGCGCCTCGCCGGGCGGAGTTCTGGAGCACCCGAATAAACTCAAGGGTGAGTCAGAAGAGAACCTCCGCAACTCCTGGAACGAGATGCACCAGGGTCTGGGCAACCAGCACCGCATCGCTATCCTGGAAGAAGGCATGAAATATCACCAGGTGAGTATCCCGCCGGAGGATGCGCAGTTCCTGGAGACGCGCAAGTTCCAGACGAATGAGATCGCCCGTTTCTTCCATATCCCGCCGCACATGATAGGGGACCTGGACCGGGCGACCTTCAGCAACATCGAGCAGCAATCGCTGGAATTCGTTATCTATACCATCCGCCCCTGGCTGGTGCGCTGGGAGCAATCGGCACACCAAAAGCTGATGGGGCCGGAGGAGAGGCAAAGTTATTTCGTGGAGTTCCTGGTGGAAGGGCTGCTCCGCGGCGATGCGGCGGCCAGGTCGGCGTATTACAACCAGATGTTCATGGTCGGCGCCATGTCCCCCAACGATATCCGGGATAAAGAGAACATGAACCCGCTCGAGGGCGGGGACGAGACTTTCGTGCCGATGAACATGATACCGGCCAGCATGGCATCGATGCCATTGCCCAAGCCGGCGGCGAACTATAATTCTGAGCGGCTTCTACCAGCAGCTGAGGAAAACAGGTCGAGCCGCTCCGCCCTGCTGCGCGCCCGCACGGCTGCCTCTTATCGCCATGTCTTCGAGGACGCGGCGCAGCGCATCGTGGAGCATGAGAAAAACGCGGTGCTGCGGGCGGCCAAGAAGTACCTGGGGGAAAGAGAGGCCACCAGCTTTAATGACTGGCTCACCGACTTCTACCGCGACTTCCCGGAGTATATCGGCCGGCAGATAAAGAGGCCGGCGCAGGGCATGGCCGAGGCCATCCAGCAGCTGGCAGCCGATGAAATCAAGGCTGAACCCGATAAAGCAGAGATGGACAAGTTCGTGGGGGAATACGTGGGCGGCTTCAACCTGCGCTATGCCAGCTCTTCCAAGGGCCAGCTGCAGGCGCTGGTGCGCGAGGCGGCCGATGCCGGAGAGCCGCCACTGCCGGCGGTAGAGACCAGGCTGGAGGAATGGGGGTTGACCCGCCCGGGCAAGGTGGCCTTCAATGAGACGGTGCAGCTCTCCAATGCCGTGGCGAAGATAGTCTTCGCCGGGGCCGGTATCACGAAACTGGTCTGGCACGCCCTCGGCTCTGACAGCTGCCCGATATGCCAGGAGATGGACGGGCGGGTGGTCGGCATCGAGGAGGACTTCGTTGCCGCCAACACGGTGCTGCAGAGCGAGGGGCAGTCACCGATGAAAGCGTTCCGGCCGTCATCCCACGCGCCGCTGCACCAGGGCTGCTTACCTGGGGACAGTCTCGTACTGGCCGAGGGCATTACGGCGAGCAGTGAACGCTGGTATGATGGAAATCTCATCGTCATCTATACTGCCTCCGGCCACAAATTGACCTGTACCCCGAATCACCCGGTACTTACGGATACAGGATGGGTTCCTGCGGGCAATCTCCACGTAAGAAATAATGTAATCAGCTGTCGCTTTATTGATGGTTACCCCGCCGTAATCAGTGACCACCAGAATATGCCAGCCTTGATTCATGATATAGCGGAATCTTTCTGCCAATCTGCTGAGATGGTCACCATACCAGTGCCAATTGCCTCCGAAGACTTCCACGGCGACGGGCGGGATGGCGAAATCACAATTATACGGGCCAATCGCAAATTGCTGGACAAAGGAGCAACCTTTGCTGGTCAGCAATTTAGCCAGCCTTCTTTCAGTATCAGAAATGCCGGTCAGTTTCATTTGCCTCCCAATGGCAGCTTTAGCCAAATCTGCGGCCGTCATCTTGCGACCCTTGGTTGCCTTATGAGCAGCCATGACTTGCCCCTCTCGTTCTTCAGGGGACATTCTCTGCCAGTTCGTTCTAATGTAGTCTCCCTGGGGTCTGATTTCAATGCCAGAGGCAATCAGGTAGTTTCGGATGACAGCCCTGGAAACCTTATGTCTGCGAGCAATCTTTTGAATAGTCTCTCCAGCAAGGTAGTCAGGGATGAAATCATCTGGGTTGAGCAATATCCGTTTCATGGTAATGTTTATAACCTCCATACTCAAAATCATTACTACTTAGCCGATGGTATCATCGTTCATAATTGTGTATGTCAAATAGGCCCTGCATAATTTTAATCTAGCATCATTTGATAAACGTGTCAAGTGGTGGCTGCGTCTGCCAGATAGGGCCGGGGTAAATAGATACATACATACATAAATACATAGACACATAGACAGTTAAAGGTGCTGAACTCAGCGCCTTTTTTATTTCCCGAGAAATAGTGGGGAGGTGGCAATTATGCCCTATGCAAATGAGCACTCCTGCCGTCTGGAAAACCCGGACAAATATGACAGCTTCAACCGCAAGAACTGCGGCCAGAAGCATGATGGCAAATGTATCGATGTCGTGTACGGGATAAAAGACGGTAAATCTGAAATACAGGCGCTCAGGTATGGCACGGACATCTGGAGCGAGAGTGATGCCCGGGCGCACTGCAAGGAGCGGGAAGGAACTTTTGAACCCGCCGAAAAGGAGAGCAAAGCCATGAAGAAAGAAATCGAGCGCAGGACATTCGACCTCGACGATATCGAGATAAGGTCGGAGGATGACCAGCCCAAGATAAGAGGTCATGCCGCCGTGTTCAACAAATTGTCCGAGGACCTGGGGGGATTCCGTGAAATCATCATGCCCGGCGCCTTCACCGAGGCGATACAGAAAGACGATATCCGGGCCCTGTTCAACCACGACCCCAATTATGTGCTCGGGCGCAACAAGAGCAGCACGCTAGCGCTGGAGGAAGACGACAAAGGGCTGGCCATAGAAATCGACCCGCCCGATACGCAATGGGCCAGGGACCTGATGGTCTCGATAAAGAGGGGGGATATCAGCCAGATGTCTTTCGCCTTCAATATCCGCGGTAAAAAAGGGGAAGAATGGGACACGGAGGAAGGCAAGACCCCTGTCCGCAGGGTGATCAGCACCAAGCTCTACGACATATCGCCGGTGACCTATCCCGCCTACCCGCAAACGGACGTCAAGGTGCGCTCCATCCTGGCGGAGGCGGGTATCGATTACGACGCGCTGGTGGCAGCGCTGGAAAGCGCGGAGAGGGGTTCGCCATCTGAAGAAGAGGCGGCCGTACTTTCCGCGACCATTGAGAAAATACGAAGCTATCTGCCGGCAGGAGCCGAAGCAGAGGGTGAGCCGGGTTCTCAGGAGTTGACTGGGGATTCCGCCCATCTGGACATGCTTAGGAAGAGGCTGGCGCTGATAGCAAAGACATAGCCAAAAATCTACGGAGGTAAAACAAAATGCAAATGGAAAAGATTCTCGAACTGAGAAGGAAAAGGACGCTCATCGTCGAGGAGGCCCGGGAATACCTGGACAAGGCGGAGAAAGAGTCCCGCCCGTGGGGGGATGAGGATGAGCGGAAATTCAAAGAGCTGACGGACCAGATAGAGGGCGTCACCAGGGCGGAAGAGCGCGAGATGAAGCTCGAAGGTTACATGTCCACGAAGGACATACCGCCGACGGCTCCGAATCCAGAGGATGACTCTCCTGCGCAAAAGGGCCAATTCCGCAGCTTCGGCGAGTTTCTCTACACCGTCCGCACTCACCCGGAAGACAAGCGCCTGGTGAGAACTGGCCTTTCGGAAGGCGACGACAGCGCCGGCGGATTTCTGGTGCCCGGAGAATATGCCAGCGCTATCATGATGACAACCTTGGAAACGGCGGTCATCCGGGGCAATGGGGCCACAGTCATACCAATGAGGTCTGATACTCTCGACATTCCCAAGGTTGTCGATACCAGTCATGCCAGCTCTCTCTTTGGCGGTGTGGTAGCCTACAGGACGGAGGAAAAGGGTACACTAACGCCCAAAGAGCCGACCTTCGGAAGCATAAAGTTGATAGCAACAACTCTTACCGGCTATACCTATGCTTCGAATCAACTTCTCGCCGATAATGCGGTCGGGCTCGCGGCACTGCTCACCAAGATGTTCGGCGGTGCCATTGGCTGGTACGAGGACAATGACTTCATCAATGGCAATGGCGTCGGCAAGCCCCTGGGAATCCTCAACTCCGGCGCCCTCCTGGCGGTAAACCGCAGCGCGGCCAGCACCGTTGCCATCGCCGACCTGGCCTCGATAATCTCCAGGGTATTGCCTCAGAGCCTTGGCAGAGGTATCTGGTTGGCCAATTCGACCGTTCTGAGCCAGCTTATGGCACTGGGGAGCACCTATCTGACCTGGCTCGCTAATGGTATTGCTGACTTGACTCGCCCTATCCCTGCCACCTTGCTCGGGCGCCCGATATTCTTCACCGAGAAATGCCAGGCCCTGGGCACCGCCGGCGATATTGTCTTTGTCGACCTTTCCTTCTATCTCATCGGCGACCGGGAAAGAATTTCCATCGCCAGCTCCGAGCACGTGCGGTTCACCACCAACGAGACTGCCTGGCGGTTCCTTGAGAGGAATGACGGGCAGCCGTGGGTCGATTCGGCATTCACGCCGGCCAACGGCTCCACCCTGAGCCCATTCGTGACGCTGTACAGCGCCACCACCGGTGGCGACTAGACGCCATCTATCAATTAACTGAGGAGGTTTAACGATGCATAAGTTTGAGCAGAATATAGCCGTTGATGACGAGGTCTCGCCAAGATCGGTAACCGTCACCACGGAAATCGATGGCGTCGCCCTGGACATGGCGAAATTCAACGGCGTTTGCTTTGCCGTCCAGAACAAACTCGGCGCCGACTCCGGAGCCCTGACCTGCTACATCGCCGAGGGGACGAACAGCACCCAGTTCAGCGATACCATGCTGGCCACGGTGACGCTAGCGGCCTCGACCACCGCCGACCAGTTCGACACGGTAGAGCTAAAGGCACCAGAGATGAGCACCGGCTACCGCTATGTCAGGCTGGAGGTCAACCCCGCGGCCGGTACCACGACTCACCTGGCCGCCGTCGCCATGCGGTTCGGGGCACGCTTCAAGACCGGCTCCGCCCTCTAGTCGGGGCAACGTGAACTAACGGGTCGCGGGGAGGTGGCCGGTTGGCCCTCCCTGCCGCCATCTTTCCGCGGCCCGCAAATAAAGGGAGGGGAAAATTGAATATCGATTATGGCGTCAAAGAGCTGGCCAGGTTTCTCGAAATCAGCGAGGACGAGGCCCGGCACCGGGTAAAACAATATCACCCCGACCAGCTCGGGGATGAGTGGAAGGAAGCAGGGGCTTCCACTCCGGAGGAAGTGGAGGAGTTCTACCGGAAGACTGAAAAGTACCTGTACGACCTGATTCTCTGGAACCACACCGAGGAATTTAAAAGCCGTATCCAGCCGCTGATGTACTACCGGAACAAGCGGATACTGGAAATCGGCGCCGGGATAGGGTCGCTCTGCATCGCCCTGGCCATGAACGACAACGAGGTGACCTACTGCGATATCAACGAGGCGAACTTCAACTTCACCGCGCAGCGCTTCGCCGACCGGCTGCTGCCGGTAAAGATGGTCAGGGAACTGAAAGGCGAACGGGACTATGATATCGTGGTCGCCATCGACACGCTTGAGCATATACATCCCGATACGCTGCCCAAATTCATGAAGGATATCAGCCACTGCCTCCGGGACGGCGGGTTCTTCTATCACCGCTCCAACTTTTCGCAGCAGAACAGTCTCTTCCCCATGCATTACGACCATGCTGGGGTATTGCCTAAACTGGCCGGGGAAGCCGGCCTGGCGCCGCGGCACAACGGCGATTATGTTAAAGGGACGAGCACCGGCGGGGTGCAGATAAGCATAGCGCTGAGGGAGAACCGGCACGAGGTCAGCCTGACCCAGAACCTGGTCAGCCTCGACCTGCCGGACAATACCAACCTGCTCACCTGCACCAAAGGCGGTGCCGACTATGCCAGGAACCTACTGGCGAAGAAGCTCGACCGCGACTGGCTCTTCTTCATGGACGCCGACCAGACATTTCCTCATGATGTCCTGCAGCGGCTGATGTCATGGAACCTGGACATCGTCAGCGGAGTAGTCTTCCAGCGGGGCGGTGAGCCGGTCCCCATGATTTATAAATACATCATGGAGGACGGCGGGAATTACTACATGCCCCTGGTAAAAGAGATTAAGAAATATCTCGACATGCAGAAGGTGGAACTGGAAGGGGCGAAGCAGGCGGCCTGCCTGCCGCCCTACGGAGTGCTGGAGGTGGACGGGGTAAGCGCCGGCTGCCTGCTGATTCACCGGCGCGTGTTCGACGAGCTGGAGGAGCCCTATTTCAAATGGAGCGACAGCTATCCCTGCGGGGAGGATTTCTACTTCTGCCGCAAGGCGCAGGCCGCGGGATTCAAGATATATGCCGACCCGTCGGTGATGTGCGGGCATTACACACAGTACGAGCGCGGCTGGAAGCATTTCCTGGCCTGGGCCAACAAGGACCAGTTCCCCTGGGACAAGGACCCGGGGCAGGCGCATGGCTCCAGGGGCGAGAAGGTATGATAAAGCACTTCCATGGCGGTAATGAATAATGTTTAGTGTCGTGCAGACAGAGACGACCAATTATTGCAATGCCCATTGTCTCTTTTGCGTTCACGATCGCATCAAGCCGCTGCAGCACATGGCCGAGCCACTCTACCGGAAAATAGTTGAAGATGCTGCTCAATACCCACTGGAAGGTTTCACCGCAATGATGAACGGCGAACCATTCATGGATCCCGATATCATGCCGAGGCTCCGTTTCGCCAGGCAGACATTGCAGAAGCAAACAATTCTACGTATCTTTACCAACGCCAGTATCATCACGAAAGAGCAAATCGATGAGTTGGCCGGCATGGGAAATGTTCTGCTGTCCGTCTCGCTGAATGGCTCCACGGCGGAAATCAGACAGACCATGATGGGGCTGGACGATTTCAATGCGGTTAAAGATAAGATTGATTATATTCACCAAAAGGGGATATTACAGCAGGTTTCGACGGTATGGTTCCCCAATCTGAGCATCGATGAAATCAATGCCTTAGCGCAGTTCCCGAAAGCCTGTGTCTTCGTGATGAACAACTGGGCCGGGGAGCTCTATCCATACCGCCGTATTAAACCGACTAACTGCACCCGCATCTCCGGGATTGTAGGCGTTCTTGCCGATGGCAGGGTACCCCTCTGCTGCTTCGATCCCTTCTGTAAGGTGCTGTGGGGGAATATGAATACGATGACGCTGCAGGAAATCTGGGATGGTGCCGAGCACCAGAAATACCTGCGCTACCACAATGAAAAACGCGGGCAGGAACTGCCCCTATGTCGCAACTGCACGCAGGGGTGAATTTCAGGAAACAAGAGAGGCCGGGAGATGGAGCTCTGCAAATACTGCACGGAGGGAGCATAAGATGAGAGTCAAATACAAAGCATGGCGGGCAGGAGGAGAGGACATGACGGGGAGGATAGTCGACATGGACGATGCCGAGGCCGAGACATTGATACGGTGCAACATCGTGGAAGCCGTTCCGGTGGAGGTCGAGGTGGAGACGGCCACGATAACACCGCCCGAGAATACCATGGTCAAGTTGAACAAGAAAAAGAAAAAGCATTAAAGATTTCAAATACAGGAGGGAGGGACGATGCTATTTAACTTGCACAATGGGCAGGTGAGGTTCAGATCCGCGGGGGAGCCGATATTTCGCAACAAGGCCAAGTTCGGGCGCCTGTATATGAGGCAAATCAAAGGATTTCATCAGGGAATTTATAATGCGGACCAGCTCGGCAATATCGATGTCCAGGCGCCAGAGCACATCGATGTTATGGTGGGGCTCGGCTATCCAATATACGATGGGGATGGCAAGCAGAATCCGGTTCCTAAAGACGATCTCATCTATCCTAACCTGGATTTGAAGAGCACATACTGGCGCAGGATAAAAGAGGCTAAAAGCAGCAGGAGGTAAATGAAATGGCTGAGTTCTGGTATAACACGGGCAAACTGAGGTGCTGGGCGGGAGCTACCGGCGAGATTGATATCATAAACGATGCGGCCGTCAAGATTATGGCGCTGGAAACCGATGACGAGGATACCGATAGCGAGTTCATCGGTGATGTTCTGGTGTCCGGCGCTGAGGTCACATCCACCGGCTATACCGGCGGTTTCGGTGGAGCGGATAGACTGGCTCTGGCATCAAAGGTGCTGGCAGTCGACCAGGCGAATAACAGAGCGGAGTTTGACTGCGCTGATATTACCTGGACGGCAATTAGTCGGGCAGCCGCTGAAACCTGGGTAGCGTTCCTGGTGATGAAGGAGATCACCAATGACGCTGCATCTCCAGTGATAGCCCACCTCGAACCGACCGGCGTGCCGCTGACTCCGAACGGCTCCGACATCAAGATAACCATAGATGCCGAAGGATTGCTTCATATAACGTAGCGTGGCGTAATGAGAATAAAGCTTAATCCAACTGGCACGCATATTCAGAAGGGCTTTTTAAAGGTTCGACTGGACTTTTACCCAGAGACTAACGAGGAAACCTATGCCCTGCACTATGTGGATGTACTGGACAAGAAGGGAAATCCTACTGGCTTGAAGAAGCTAAACCCTTGTCTGTGTCACTTTATAACAGTTGCAGAAACCATAAGTCGGGCGGATATGGAAAATTTCCTCGATAGTATTCTGCAACCTAGTGACCTGAAAACCCTTGACGATGTGTTGGTATTACCAAATGCCATTCATTATATAAATCCTTTCATGCGTAATAAGACAAGGCAGTCTGACCAGAAAGTAAAGACTACCGACCTGGCTGGCCTATTTGGTTCCGTTAACGAGCGATTATCAGGTCTAAACCTGGTACGTCCCACAGGTATAATCGGCACACCTATTCAGCATGAAAGCATTGATATAGGCATGGCAGCAACAGATAGGCCCAACTATCTGGCACCTGCCAGAACAGCCGTTAATGTCGGTAATCCCGCTAATGCCTCTGGTTCTGTGACCTCAGTACAGGTATTCTTTGAGATATCTAATGAAAGTGCCTGCGAATTTGCTACGTTTGAGCATGTGGGTAGCAATAACTTAACAACGAGAGACTCTGAGACAATCGGAGAGGTAGTATACGGCTCAACACAAACTTTTAGCGGCCTGGATATGACTTGCGTGGCGGGTGACTATATCGGGGTGAAATGGGCGGGGACGGGGGAATTATCTGCTACTAACGGTGCTGGGCTAGGTGGTATGTGGTACGCAACGGGGGACTATATACCGTGTACCTCTCAAGCGTTTACCCTTTTTGATGGTACATGGGAGTTAAGTGTTTATGGTACCGGAGATGAAGCAGGTGGGGAACAAGAGCTTGCCGCCGCCGCCGTAGCGGTAGCCTCTTCTGTTCAGGCCGCCGCCGTGGCGGGAAGCGGTACAGCACCTTTGGCGGCTTCACCCGTAGCCGTGGTTACGTCTGTGCAGATGGCCTCCATTGCCAACGTAGGTGGGGTTCAGACCTTAACCGCCGCATCCGTAGCTATTACGGCCTCCGTGATAGCCTCGGCCATAGCTGGCTCCGGCATAGTTGTGTTGACGGCGGCCTTTATCGCGGTGGCAAGCTCGGTTAAGAATTCATCAATAAATGGCTCCGGTACTGCAGCGCTGGTATCATCTCCCCTGGCCGTGATTACATCTGTGGTCGGCGCCAGCCTGGCAGGTAGTGGAGTTGTTACTCTTTCAGCCTCGCCGGTGGCTATGGCCAGCTCTGTCCAGAATGCCGTTGTAGCGATTATAGGCATCCTCAATTTAACCGCGGCTCCGGTATCTGTCACCACGTCAGTAATGGCGGCAATATTATTCAATATCCTCCGCCCGTCCATTGCGGTAGAGATAACCATGCTGGCCCGGGACTTCGATGTCAGCTTCCCGGGGCGGGGTTTTGATATCGACTTCCGGACCGAAATTTCGAGGTGGAGATGAAAGGCGATGACTGATAAGGTAACGGTTAAAAAAAGCGATTACGGCTATGACCTGAATTTCACGGTCAAAGATGCCGATGGCACCGCCCGCGCCATAACAGACTACACCGTGACACTGAAGGTCTGGCTGGCCAGGGATCCGGATACGCTTATCGTGGACGAGGCATGCACGCCGGATGTTGCCGCCAGCGGCACCTGCCACTACACGGTAACTAATGGTGACTTTGACACAAAGCGGGAATATCAATATGAGCTTGAGCTGACCAAGGATGGAGTCGTCGAAAGCAGTGAGACCGGTATCCTGGTGGTAGAGGAGAGCGGATAATGGCTTTGAAAATAAATACGGCACCAATTGAAGAACCTATCAGTATTGCCGAGGCGAAAACACACTTGCGCATCGACAGCGAAGATACTGTAGAAGATGCCTTGCTCAATGCCCTAGTTACTGCCGCCCGACAGTACGCCGAGGATTTCCAGCGGCGGGCTTACATCACGCAGATATGGGAGCTCTGGCTCGATAAGTGGCCGGGCGAAGGCTTCATAAAAATACCACTGCCTCCGCTGCAGTCGAGGACCATAACCGCCGGCTCATTTATTATCGGCACAGAATATCGCATCCTGAGCCTCGGCACTACGAATTTTACCTTGATAGGCGCAGCCTCCAATACCGTGGGGGTTCATTTCACGGCGACCGGCGTGGGGGAAGGTACCGGCACGGCCACCGATGGCCCGTTCATCAGGTACTACGATACCGATGATACCGAAGCCACCTTCAGCTCGGATAGCTACTTCGTCGATACCAAGAGCGAACCCGGGCGGGTGGTCCTGAACTATGGCGAGAGCTGGCCCACAACGACACTGCGGCCGGCCAATGGCGTTTGTGTAACATTTGTGGCGGGCTACGGTGATGATGGCTCTGACTTACCGCAGAAAGTAAGGAATGCCATGCTGTTGATTATCGGGCATCTCTACGAGAACCGCGAGCAGGTGGTTACCGGTGTAGTACCGGTTCATGTCCCGCTCGGTGTTGATGCCTTGCTTTGGCAGGATCGGGTGTTTTGAGATGAGAGCCGGCACACTCAGGCAGAGGCTGACATTCCAGGAGGTAACCAGAGCCAGGAATGATTTTAATGAGATGGTGGATTCCTGGTCGGATTATTGCGTGGTCTGGGGGAGTCTCCTACCTAACGCCGGGCGGAAGTATTACGAAGCAAAGCAGGCCACCGCCGAGGTCAGCGGGGAAGTCCGCATCCGGTACCGCTCGGGTATATTGCCTACCATGCGCATACTTCACGGCAGCCGCATTCTGGAGATAGTCTCCATCGTCAACCCGCAGGAGCGGAACCGCGAGCTGCTTATCTATTACAAGGAAAAGCTGGATTAGACAAATAATTTCTCAAGAAATATCGGCCCTCTCCGGAGGGCTTTTTCTTTGGGGAGGGATATGAAGGCGAACGTAAGACTGGAAGGGTTGTCTCAGCTCAACCGGGCGCTGCAGAAACTGGCCAAGTCCACGAATAAAGATGATACCGGCAAGCTATTGCTCAAGAACGCCGGGGTTATCAGGGACCGGATAAGAGCCAAAGCGCCCCGGGGCCCGACCGGAAATCTGAAACGCTCGCCGGTGGCAAAACTTTTGCCCTCGGGGAATACCGCCATAGCCGGCGTTGACCGGAAGATAGCGCCCCATGCTGGAATGGTCGAGTTCGGGACCAGTCACTCGGCGCCGCACCCCTTTTTCCGCCCGGCCATTGACGAGAGCGCGGGCAAGGTGATGAGCAACCTGAAAGATGGAATCAAAAAACAGATAGAGGGAGCTGTCTGATGTTGATTGAACAGGCGTTAATGACATACCTGCTGGCGCAATCCGGGATAACCGACCTGGTCAGCACGCGTATCCATTTTGTGAAGGCTCATCAGGATATCGATGCGCCTTATCTCGTTTTGTTCAAGGTATCCGGGCCCAGGGAGCATTCGCACGATGGCTCGTCTGAGCTGGCGCACCCGCGCTTCCAGTTCTCCGCCTTTGCCACCAAATACAGTGACGCAAAGGCGGTCATAGCAGCGGTGCAAGCCGCCCTCCAGGGATATTCGGGGATCATGGGCGGCGCCGGAGGTGTCTATGTAAACGGCTGCTTTTACGAGGATGAGAACGATTTCTACGAGACCGATACAAATCTGCATCATGTATCGGCGGATTATATATTTTGGCATGAAGAATAATAAAGAGAGGAGGTAAATGAAATGACAGCAGGATTTAATGCATTCGGGACAACCCTGAAATGGAACGGCGAAGCACTGGCGGAGCTATTGAACATCGGCGGCCCCGGGATGTCGATGAACCCCATCGACATGACCAGCCATGACTCCGATGACACGTTCATGGAGTTTGTCGCCGGGCTGAGGGATGGAGGCGAGGTATCCATCGAGGGCATTTTCATTCCCGGGGACACGGCCGGGCAGGTGGCCTTCGTCACCGATTTCCAGGCAGGGACGGCGCGGGAAGTGATTATCACCGGCCCCACCGCCGCCGGGTTCACATGGACGTTCAATGCCCTGGTTACGGCCATGGACTTCGCGCATCCGCATGAGGACAAGCTCAGCTTCTCGGCGACGCTGAAGGTTACCGGCAAGCCGGTACTGGCGATAACGGCATCAACCGGGCTCACGACTCCGTTCTTCTCCATCAGTGAAAGCGCGGTAATCATTCCCGCCGCTGCCGCAGCTACGTATGAGTATGTCGCCACCGTGCTGACCGCGGTTACATCGGTGACCGTAACCCCGACGGCTACTGCCGGTGTTATCACCGTCGACGGCAATGTCGTCGCCACCGGCGAAGCTTCGAGCGCCATCACCCTTGGTGCCGCTGGTACCGTGACGGAAATCACCGTTATCGTCAAAGAGACTGGCAAAACAGCGAAGACCTATACCATCTGGCTGGCCAGAGCCGCCTCCTAAGATAGGGGCGAATAAATTGGAGGCGGGGGCTTAAACCCCCGCCTCTCCTTTTGAAGGGAGGGATAATATGTCTGCAAAAGTCAGACCGTCGGTAACGATTTCTTTGGACAAAGAACGCCATCTCCTGCTCGACCTCAATGCCATGGTCTCCTTCCAGGAGGCGACCGGCAAGAACCTTTTTAAGGAGAGCGTGGCGAAAGCTCTTGCCAGGGACATGAGCCCCGTGGACTTGAGGGCTCTGCTCTGGGCCTGCCTGCTGCATGAAGATGAAACTTTAACCCTGAAGCAGGTGGGCAGCTGGATACACGCCGGCAACACGGCCGAGATATCCGCCGGAATAATGGAGGCATGGAGTAAGGCTATACCCGAGGTGGAGGCGAAGCAGACCCGCCCTTTAGCGAAAAGCCGCCGGGCTGGCTAGAGCTCTGGTCGTTCGGGCGGTATTGCCTGGGGCTTTCCGAGCGGGATTTCTGGCACCTGACGCTGGCGCAGTTCAACGATCTGGCCGGCCGGTACAGCGATGGGCAGGAGCAACTCGACTACCGGGCGGCGCTTATCTGCGCGGTCATCGCTGAGGTGAACCGCAATCGCAAGAAGAAACCCAGGCCTTATGAACCTAAAGATTTCATGCCGCGGAAGAGAGGCGAATCCATGACGGATGAGCAGATACTCAACCAGGTGAAGGCGATAAACACTGCCCTGGGCGGCAAGTTGGAGAAATGATATGGGCAATGAGCTAAGTAAACTATTCGTAGCTATCGGGATACAGGATGCCGAGTTCCATAAAGGGCTGAAAGGCATCGAGCAGAAGATGCGCACCGTCGGTGCCAATATGACCAAGATAGGCGCCGGCATCACCGCCGCCGTCGGCCTGATCGGCGGGGCTTCTCTCAAGATGGCTGCCGATTTCGATTCCGCTATGCGCGAGGTCAACACCATGATGCTGCTCAACGAGGCGGAGTTCCAGTCCTTCTCCGCAGAGATAAGAGAGATGTCCACGACCATGGGGGTGGACGCCGTGGATTCCGCCAAGGCGCTTTACCAGGCCATCTCCGCCGGCGTGCCCAGAGAAAATGTCATCGAGTTCCTGCAGGTGGCCACCAAGGCGGCCATCGGCGGGGTGACGGAAACCACCACCGCGGTGGACGGGCTGACCACGGTCCTCAACGCCTTCAAGCTCCCCATATCAGACGCCCAAAAAGTGGCTGACTTCATGTTCACTACCATCAAGGGAGGCAAGACCACCTTCGAGGAGCTTTCGGCATCGCTGTTCAACGTAGCGCCGATAGCCGCGGCATCAAATGTGGAATTTGAGGAGGTAGCCGCCGCGCTGGCCGCGATGACGCAACAGGGTGTCCCGACGGCCCAGGCGACCACGCAGCTGCGCCAGGCGTTTGTAGCGCTACAGAAACCGACGGCGGAAATGCAGACCATGCTTGATGGTATGGGCTGGGCATCCGGCCAGG
>DATLAD010000217.1:0-5153 GCA_035527575.1 Dehalococcoidales bacterium | reverse complement strand
TCGTCGGACGCCGCCAGCACCGTGATGAAATGACCCTCAAAGTCGCGTTGAAAGACACGAGTGCGGATAAGGCAAAACTTGCCGAAGGCATTAATAAAAAATTCCAGGACACCTGCCGCATCAAGATTGATAAAATCGAGTTCGCGGAGGCGGGTAGTATTTCTGAGAAACAGCAGGGGATTACCGACGAGAGGAAGTGGGAGTAAGCCAGCCTGACTTACCGCTTTTCCTCCCCCAGATAGGCGGCGATAACCTGCGGGTTGTTTTTAATTTCGTCAGGCGTGCCCTCGGCTATTTTCTTGCCGAAGTCCAGAACGACAATCCTGTCGGCGATATCCATGACCACCCCCATATCGTGCTCAACGAGGACGATACAGCTGACACCATCCCGCAGGGCAGGCGTATCGGGGTAGGTGACCCCCTGACCTTCGAAGATATCGATAATGAAACGGGCGATATCCTCTTTTTCCTCGAGGTTCATGCCCGCCATGGGTTCGTCGAGCAGCAAGACTTTGGGTTCCAGAGCCAGGGCTCTCCCGAGTTCAACCCGCTTGCGCATGCCGTAGGGGAGCATGCCGACCGTCTTCTTGCGAATCGGCTCTATCTCCAGGAAATCGATGATGTCTTCTACGGTCTTACGGTGGGTAATTTCTTCTTTATGCGCCCACCCGAAATAGAGGGCGCTGCTCAGCATATTCTGCTTCATCAGGACATGCCGGGCTGCCATGATGTTGTCCAGAGCGCTCAGGCCGGTATAGAGCTCGATGTTCTGGAAGGTCCTGGCGAGACCCATTTTAGCGGCTTTATCGGGTCGGATACGGGTGATTCTCTTTCCCTCGTAATATATTTCGCCCTGCTGCGGTTTGTAAAAGCCGTTGATGCAGTTAAGCAGGCAGGTCTTACCGGCGCCATTGGGCCCGATGATAGCCAGGATTTCTTTATCGCGGATATCCACGTTGATATCAACCAGAGACCTGACGCCGCCGAAGGAAAGAGACAGGTTTTCAATCTTTATCTTGGCCCCGCCGGGGCTGGCTTTTTCAGTGCTTTCTTTATCTGATATCGTCACTTCTCACCCAGCAATTTGTCCCGGTATTGAATAACTTTAGAGCACTCGACTCCCGAACAGCCGAGCTGCTTGCCCGACAGCTGGCTCTTCTTTTTCATTGCCCTGGCTTTGGCCTTATCGGGTCCGGCATACTTCTGCTGGCCGGTGCATCGCGCCGTGCCGTCCGCCGAAGTTATCAGCGTAACTTCATCGTCTACAGCGTCACAATAAATAGTCGTCGCGGTGATTTCCCAGTCAGGCATGTCTGAAGCTCCATCCGCCGGTCTTTTCGCTTTACCTATATTACTATTATTCAGATTGGAATTCAAACGACAGGGTGTATAGTTTGCATAATAATCTTTATTATTTTTTACCTCACCCCTGACCCCTCTCGAAGACTCTCTCTCTTAAGATTAAGTGCATGTTCTCTTGATATTGAGGGTCGGGCGGGGTAAAATAGTTGAGACGGGCAGGGGAGGGGATTAACCGGTGGGGCAGTCCCGTTTACCACGTCATTGTACAGGGGCTCGTAGCTCAGCGGCAGAGCGGTCGGCTCATAACCGATTGGTCGTAGGTTCGATCCCTACCGAGCCCACTTCAGCTATTTTCCACGAAATACGGCCTGATTAAACGGAGATAAAATGTCAAAAACAAAAAAGGCACTTATTCTCTATCAAACGATGACCGGCAACACGGAGAAGGTTGCGTTCAGGTTTAAAAAAGTATTTGAAAATAAGGGGTGGGAATGCGATATATTTAAGATTGATAATAAAATGGATGTTGATAACCTTCCTTTTGATTTTCAGGACTATGATTTTCTTTGTGCCGGTTCCGGAGTATACATGGCGCTGCCCGGAAAAGAACTGGTAGATATTATGTTCAAGACTACACACCGACCGAGAAGGGCGGGTAAAATAGTCCGGGTACATAGAAGAATAATTCCGGGTCCAAAAACCGGAATAGTCTTTGTAACCTATGCCGGAACACACCTGGGTCCTAAAGAGGCAGAGCCAGCTCTCAGTTTACTTGAGCTTAATATAGAACATCTAAGATTTAAATGTATCGGGAGATTTTCCTGCCCCGGTAAAATGGGGAAACGTCCGACACCCGGATACTGGTACGGGGATATCAGCAATAGACCCAGCGAAAGGGATTTACTTAAGGCTGAAATATTCATGGAAGAAAAGCTCGAGGAGCCGCGTTAGACAGGACTAACGAAGGAGAATCGCGCTACCGCGCCTGCCATAAATCCGAATTTAGTATGTCGCCGAAGCCAGTAAGTCAGAGCCTTTCTTATCCTCGGCTACGGCATACAGGAGGTAGTCGAGGCTGATGGTATAGCCTTCGTAGTGCTGGCGGTCGAAGCGAGGGATTCCCCAGTCGTAAGCGATTTCCTTATCGCCGGATTTCACCAGCAGCCAGACGTGATTGCTTTCCATGTACTCTTCGCCGTCCATGTCCAGGTTGCCCACAATCGGAACGGACTCAATCCCCATCCCCTGGAAGTGCCGGTACATATCGAGGGCGCCGTCATCGCAGTCGAAGTTCGGCGACGGTTCCGGCAGAGCAGGGAAAATGACGGGACTGAGCCTGGGCAATGTCACAATGACAACCAGAGTAATGAAGACAAAAGCTAATATTTTGAAGATTCCGCCGCTATAACTCCCCATACCGATTCAATTATAGTCGAGCCCGTCCGCAGGGCGAAGATGTTTTTATTAAGGTTTAATTAAGGTTTGATTAAGTTTTCATAAAGCCTGGGTCTTGAGTTGCATCGCCGCCGCCAAATGCCTATACTGAGAGCGTTTAATAATGTCATTACGGCTTTGTCGGGGTCCAGACCACTACTCCGCCACTGGATTCCAGCCCCCGTATCAAGTACGGGGCAAGCTTCGCTGGAATGACACCGAAATAAGGAGGTATTCACATGAAGGTTCTGGGCATTGTCGGCAGTCCCCGCAAAGGGGGTAATACGGAGATAATGGTGGAAGAGGCCCTGGCGGCGGCTCGCGAGGCCGGCGCCGAAACGGATATCTTTCTTATACACGGCAAGACCATCAACGGTTGTGATGCCTGCGGCAGCTGTTTTGAGACCGGCGCCTGTAAAATCAAGGACGATATGCAGCCGCTGTATAAGAAAATGGAAGAGGCCGACGCCATACTTTTCGGGAGTCCGGTCTATTTCCATAACTATACGGCGCAGGCCAAGGCAATTATCGACAGGACGTTCTGTTACCTGAGGGACAGACCGCTGAAAGGGAAAGTGGCGGCGCCGATTCTTACGTTGAGGAAGGTGGGCGCCGGTCAGACCCGCGTTCAGTTCTACGGCTGGTTCATGTCCCAGGGGATGATACCGGTGCGGGGAGCCATCGGCTACGGACGCGAAAAGGGCGACGTGAGGACCGGCGAAGGGGCGAATATCGGTATGACGGCTATGGAGGAGGCCCGCGCCACCGGCAAAGAGGCCGTGGAGATGGTGAAGAAATTGACATAATACTGCTTGCAGAATCGGATAATGGTACGGTGAGTAAGATAAAGGCTATTTCAAGAACATTCAACCTGCTGTCCGGGAGAACGGGGCGTTACAACACGACATTGCGTATTATCAAAGAATGGTCGGCAAAAGTGCAGGCACTGCTGGAGACTTACGAGTTTTACGAGGGTTCCGACTTCAAAAAGCTATTAAAAAATACCGGCGAAGCCAAGTTCGACCTTACGGCTATAGCGTATAACGGCCGGCCCCTGGTTGCCAGGGCCGTTAAAATTAAAGACAAAGAGATTTTAAAATCGATAGCCGATTTAGTCGATGAGGTGGAAAGCATCAGAAGGTATCTCATGAACCCGTCAATACAGGTAGAAAGACTGGGGCAAGGCATACACAACCTGCGTTCATCATTTGAATTACTCCAGAACGCGCTTTCGAAAACCGAGTACATGTAAACGAGGAAGCCCGCGCCACCGGCAAAGAGGCCGTGGAGATGGTGAAGAAACTCGGCGGAACCGGAAAAAGTCAAAGGATATTTAAAATTATTCAATCCCGTTGTTGTAATATCATTACCGCTGGCGTATGATTGTCATATGGATGCCGTTGCCAAATCCATAACGTACTTTTTCCTGTATACTTTTTGTGTCCTCATCGGACTGCCTGTTATCGTTATCGTTTTCCAAGACCCATTTTACAGAATCGTAACCATAATATCCGGTTTATCAATAATTATATATACCGTATACTCCAATCTTCATGTTAAAAAAGGTTATTGATAATAGGGGAGCCCCCGCCGTTATTATGTAAATTCATCTGTACACGTGTATAACACTACATAACATATATTGTGCGCCCCAAAGTTTCAGGGCTTTTCAGGGTTTACATAATAGAGGTGATAGTTGCAGGAAAATAACGTGGCCAAAAGACACCGCGACGACCTTACCGGCGAACATGCTTTCGGAGATGCCGGACAGCTGATACTCTTTATCCTCTTCCTGGCCATCTGGATAACCGACGCTTTCTTTTTTAAATACTCCACTCTGCTCAACGATTACATTCCGTTCGCCGTCAGGCTACCGCTGGGAATTGTCGCTTTGCTCATTGCCGCTTACCTGGCGTGGACCGGCATGAAGATAGTCTTCGGCAAGGTAAGAGAAAAACCAAGAGTTATCAGGAAGAGCGTTTTCGGAATCGTCAGGCATCCAATATACTTTAGTGAAATACTACTCTACCTGGGGCTGCTGCTCTTAAGCGTGTCACTAGCTGCAGCAGCGGTATGGATTATAGCAATCGGCTTTTTGCACTATATATCGCGCTATGAAGAGAAGATGCTGCTGGAGCGTTTCGGCGAAGAGTACGAGCAATATATGCGGGATGTGCCGATGTACTTTCCTCGACTCCGCCGGCGGAGTACTAAACCCTCAAAATAGAAAATCCCGCGATATTTTCCCCGCAAATATTATTTAAGGCGCTCAGATTTCGATTTCAGGGCTTCATTTTAGGGCTATATGGCCGAGGAAGTGGTTTAGCTTATATCACTGGTCTTTATTTCGGTAGCTTCTTTTTTTAGTTCTTCTGCATAGCCATCTAGTGACTTTTTATACTCTTCCGCTTTCTCAC
>DATLAD010000216.1:0-2723 GCA_035527575.1 Dehalococcoidales bacterium | reverse complement strand
TCAAGATTGTCACCGCTGGAGGCGGCCTTATCTACGGCGCCCTGGGTCCCACGCACCATCTCACCGAGGATGTCGCCCTCATGCGGGCCCTGCCGAATATGACGGTAATTGCCCCGGGCGACCCCTTAGAGGCCGGGCTGGTGACGCAGGCGGCGGCACTTTTATCGGGGCCATGCTACCTTCGACTGGGCAGAACCGGCGATCCGCAAGTCCACCATGTCACCCCGGATTTTCAAATCGGCCGGGCGATTAAGCTACGTGACGGTCGGGATATCACACTCATCGCCAGCGGCGGGATACTGCCTAACGTCTGCCGGGCCGCAGAAAATCTGGCGGGTCAGCATATTGAGGCGCTTGTGCTCAGCATGCACACCGTCAAGCCGGTGGACAAAGAGGCAGTGCTCGACGCGGCGAGGGATACCGGCGCTATCGTTACCATTGAGGAGCACAGCGTTCTGGGTGGGCTGGGCAGTGCCGTCGCCGAGGTAATTGCCGAGAGCGGTCTCGGTGTCCCCTTTCTCAGGATAGGCCTGCCGGACGAATTTATCTCGCAGGTAGGCAGCCGGGACTATTTAAGGAATATATATTCTCTTTCCACAGATGGTATCGTATCCTCTGTGAAGAAATTTCTGAAGCAGAAAAAGAGGTAAACTGATATGCCTTATAAAGTCCCTTTCGTTAATTATCGCAAATATTACCGTATTCATGAAGAGGAAATCAAAGCGACCCTGCACCGGGTGCTCTCACACGGCGACCTTATACTCCGCGAGGACGTCACCAAGCTGGAAAATTCTATCTCCGGATATTTAGGCCTCCGCTATGGCGTCGGCACCAACAGCGGGACCGACGCTTTGTATCTGTCGCTATTAGCCGCGGGCATCGGGCACGGGGATGAAGTCGTTACGGTCGGTCATACCTTTCTGGCGACGATAGCCGTTATCGTCCACTGCGGTGCCACTCCCGTCCTGATTGACATTGGCGAAGATTTCAACATGAACGTCGACCTGCTGGAAGCGGCCATCACACCTCGGACCAGGGCCGTTATGCCCGTCCATCTCAACGGACGGCTCTGCGATATGGAAAAGTTAATATCGGTGGCATCGGCGCACCATCTTATCGTCATCGAGGATGCGGCGCAGGCGCTGGGGGCAACCTTCGATGGGAAGAAGGCTGGCTCCTTCGGCCTTGCCGCAGGGTTTAGTTTCTATCCAGCCAAAAGCCTGGGCGCCTACGGTGACGCCGGAATGGCCGTAGCCAATGATGAAGAAATCGACCATAGAATACGCCTTTACCGGGACCATGGACGGGAGACCAAGGAGGACTTCGTTCTTTACGGTTTCAATTCACGACTCGATAACCTGCAGGCGGCAATATTGAATATGAAGTTCAAGTACTTCCCGCAGTGGATTGAGCGCCGCCGAGAGATTGCCATGATGTACCAGGAGGGGCTTACCGGCATAGCGCAGCTGAAGTTGCCGCCGCCTCCCGAGACTGGCAGCCGTTACTTTGATACCTACCAGAATTATGTTATCCAGGCACCGGAGCGTGATAAACTGGCCACTTTCTTGAAGGATGCCGGAGTTGAAACATTGATTTTCGTGCCAAAGCCGTATCATTTCCAGCCGGCGTTGAAACTGAGTCAATTCCGCCTTCCAATAACGGAGCGGGTTGCCGGGGAGGCACTTTCGTTACCGATGTATCCGGAGCTGGATAACAGGCAGGTAGAGATAGTCGTTGATTCCGTACGCAAATTCTTTAAAAGATAACGATTGCCATGAGTTATGAAGTCGGCAAGCCGGGAGACATGTATACCCCTGAGCTCTGGCAGATGGTCTGCTGCCGCTATTATACCGTTGGCCGATTCGTGGCGGGTAAGCGTGTTCTGGAGGTAGGTTGTGGTACGGGGCGGGGGCTGGGCTATCTCTCCAGCAGAGCTAGGGAGGTGGTTGGTGGGGACTTATCCGAGGACAACCTCAGCTATGCCAGAGAACATTACGGGGACAGGGTTAAGTTGCTTCTCTTGGATGCCCGGTGTATCCCCTTCCGGGATAACTCCTTTGACGTAATTCTGTCCATGGAGGTTATCCAGTATCTACCCGACCTTGAAGGTTTTCTCAGTGAAAGCCGCCGTGTGCTGAATGAGGAGGGGGTCCTTATTTTCTGTTTACCCAACCCGGATATCCCCGGATTCTATCCCAGTGCCGAAAGTCGCCGGCACTATTCCGTGCCGGAGCTAGCCGCTTTGTGTGCCGGACACGGCTTTACCGCTGAATTTTTTGGGGCCTTCCCCGTGATGGGGCGCCCTTTCTGGGCAGGCCTGCGCTCTTTCATGATTGTTTATACGGGCAGAATTCTGAATAAGCTTCCCGGAGGTAAAAGAATAAGGGAGTTCCTAGGGAAAATTTTCCTCGATAGAAATATAGTGGGGAAGGCAGAGCTGGAAGACAGCGATATTGACGCCGCTGCCTGCGCGCTGACATCCCTGTCTGCAGACTCTCCGGACCGCCGGCACAAGATCCTGTACATTATTGCCCGATTACTACCAGGTGACCAGACCGATGAAAACAGATAAAACGGTTCAGTCCGTGGTTAAGAGCAACCTCTGCACGCAGTGTGGTACCTGCGTTTCGCTTTGTCCTGTTGACGCGATAGAGATGAGGAATGACCGCCGTCGGGGGCTTTACATTCCCTGCGTTGACCGTGAAGTGTGCAACCTCTGCGGT
>DATLAD010000215.1:0-21952 GCA_035527575.1 Dehalococcoidales bacterium | reverse complement strand
GCTGGGAGGACATTAAGCACGGCGGCGCTTATGACGGAGCCATCGATAATCATATCGAAAGCATATTACCCGGCTTTCCGACTGACCTGAACATCAAGGTCGTGGTGGACGCCGGCTGCGGCGCTGCCTCCGAAGTCACACCGCGCCTGCTCGAAAGGCTCGGCTGCGAGGTGGTGTCTTTGAACTGCTATCCCAGCGGTTTTTTCCCCCGCGGCATCGAGCCGACCGAGGCCAATCTGCAGGACCTCTGCCGGGCGGTCAGGGAATCCGGAGCCGATGTCGGTATTGCCCACGACGGTGACGCCGACCGCATGATGGCGGTCGACGACCGGGGCAGGTTTATCTCCGGGGACAGGCTGCTGGCAGTCCTGGCGAAGGGATTGGGGGCAAAAGAAGTCGTGACGACGCTGGATGCTTCCATGGCTATCGAAGAGATGGGTTTTAGCATCAGGCGGACGAAGATAGGTGATACCTGGGTGTCCGAAGAGTTAAGAAAAGGCGGCGATTTCGGCGGCGAGACATCGGGGGCCTGGATTTTCCCCGTTATCTCGCTCTGTCCCGACGGCATCTACGCTGCGGCTCAGGTAGCGGCCCTGGCCAGCCGGCAGAAACTTTCGGAACTGGTTGACGCCGTGCCCGTTTATCCCCTGCTTCGCGGGAGCATCGGCAGCAATGGCTTAACCATGTCACGCCTGGAGTCGAACCTCATGAAACTGAGTCCGCTGTCGGTAAACAATGCCGACGGATTTAAATTGAACTTTAAGGACGGGTGGTTGCTCATCCGTGCTTCGGGAACCGAGCCCAAAGTCAGGCTGACCGCTGAGGCTAAAACCGAAGAGAGAGCGCAGCAGTTGTATGATAGCGGCCTCGCGGCGGTCAGGGATTCTGTGGATACCGGGGGGAGAGCAAAATGAAAGCAGTTATTCTGGCAGCCGGCGAGGGTAACCGGATGCGTCCGCTTACCAGCAACAGGCCCAAGGTGATGCTGCCTATCGCCAATAAACCCATTCTGGAGCACCTGCTTATCGAGGCCAGGGAGGCCGGCATCAAAGAGTTTGTCTTCGTTGTCGGCTATGGCAGTGAACAGGTGCGGAGTTATTTCGGCCAGGGGGAGAAGTGGGGAGTCAAGATATATTATTCCGAGCAGAGAAAGCAGATGGGTACGGCGGATGCCATCAGGATGGTGTCCGGTGTGGTGGATGGCAGCTTCCTGGCTATTAACGGCGATATCGTTGTAAACCGGGATGATATCGGGCGGCTGCTGCAAAACGGCCGTAACACCATGAGTGTCATCGAGGTAAAAGACCCCAGGGGACTTGGAATAGTCGAGCTGTCTGAAGATAGGGTCGTCAATATTTATGAAAAAACGCAAAAACCGCCGACCCTCATGGCGAATGCCGGGCTGTATCTCTTTACCACGGAAATATTCGAGGCGATAGCGCGGACAGAGAAATCGCCGCGGGGCGAGTATGAGATAACCGATTCCTTGAAGGTCTTGATAAATACGAAAGGAGGCCTTCATTATCAGGAGATAAAGTCGCGGCTCGACCTCAGTTACCCCTGGGACTTGCTGCATGGCAACGAGTCCGTGCTGGCCGGACTGGAGGCGCAGAACCTGGGCGAGGTAGAAGAAAACGTGGTGCTGAAGGGATCTGTCGCTATCGGCAAGAACACGGTGATAAAGTCCGGCACTTATATAGAGGGACCGGTAATCATCGGAGATGAGTGTCGAATCGGGCCTAACTGCTACATCCGTGCCTCTACCGCCATCGGCGACGGCTGTCACATCGGTGCCGCCGTCGAGGTCAAGAACTCTATCATCATGAAAGGCACCAAAATTCCGCACCATAATTATGTGGGCGATAGCGTCATCGGCGAGGGGTGTAACCTCGGCGCCGGGACCAAGATTGCTAACCTGAGGCTGGATAAGGCGGATATTCACATAGCCGGCGTTAATACCGGGAGGCGTAAGCTGGGAGCAATCATCGGCGACAGGGTTGAGACCGGGATAAATGCCTCGATTAATGTTGGCAGCATGATTGGCAATAATACCTTTATCGGGCCGGGAGCAGTGGTCAGCGGGGTAATAATGCCGGATTCAAAGATACTTTAAGGGGTGGTTTATGAAACAGGCGATAGTATTAGCCGCAGGCGAGGGACAGAGACTCAGGCCGTTTACCGTTACCCGGCCGAAAGCGATGCTTTCCATTGCGGACAAGCCGATACTCCAGTTCATCGTTGAGTCGTTAGCCCGGAACGGTATCCGCAATATTATCTTCGTGGTCGGCTACCGGAAAGAGCAGGTTTACGACTATATGGGTTCCGGGGAGCAGTTCGGTGTCGATATCACCTATGTGACCCAGGAGACACAGCTGGGCACGGCGCACGCCTTGTTGCAGGTAAGGGATATGGCCGAGGATGAGTTCCTGGTACTATCCGGAGACAACCTTATCGAAGCCCATACTATCACCGATTTTATGCAGATAAAACCGGAGGCGGTGCTGGTAAAGAGGGTGAGCGACCCGACAAGGTACGGAGTGGTCAATATCGATAGCGGCGAGGTAAAGGATATCGTGGAGAAACCGAAAGAGCCGGGAAGCAACCTGGTCAACACCGGTATTTACGCCTTTACTAAAGATATTTTCAAGTTCTCCGAATCTGTGCTGGATATCCCGGATGCCCTGAACAATATGATAGCCGAAGGCTATACCATCCAGGCCATGGAAACCGAAGGCACCTGGCTTGACGTGGTTTACCCGTGGGATATTATCAGTCTTAATGATGCCGTCCTCCGCAACATCGAGGTCAGCCTGGGCGGTACCATTGAGTCCGGCGTTTCACTGAAGGGAAAGGTTATAGTGGGGGAAGGTACCGTGGTACGGTCCGGCTCCTGCATCTACGGTCCGGTGGTTATCGGGTCGGGGTGTGATATCGGACCGAATGTCTGTATTATGCCGGCTACCAGTATCGGTGATAATGTCGTTATTTCCCCGTTTACTCAGATTAAGAACAGCGTTATCGGTAATGACGTCTCCGTTGGCCCTGCCTGCATCATAAGCGACTCCGTTATCGATAAAGGCTGCGTGCTCAAGGGGCGTTTTACCGCCGTCGGCGGGCAGAGCGAGGTTAGAATCAATGGCGAGAGCCCGTCGATAAACGTGGGCGTTATCATGGGCGAGGACTGTAATGTAGAAAGCAACGTCACGGCGCAACCGGGGGTTATCGTCGGCAATTACTGCCAAATCCAGATGTTGAAAATGATAAGCGGCCGCCTGCCCGACAAGAGTCTGGTGTATTAAGCGGCCCCGGACGTTTTTTATGGGTTTGGTGTCATTCCAGCGAAAGCTGGAATCCAGGAGGGAGTGGTGGTATGGATTCTCGGGTCAAGCACGAGAATAACATTATAAAATAATCTCAAGGAACTGATTAAGTATGTGCGGCATCGTTGGCTATATCGGAGAGAAAAGGGCTCAGCCGATTCTCCTTAATTGCCTGAGCAAGCTGGAGTACCGCGGCTATGATTCCTGCGGCATTGCCGTATCGGCTAACGGCATTGAGGTTTACAAGGACGCCGTCAGGGTAAAGGCTCTGACGAAGGCGCTGCCGGCGCTGGACGGCGCGGCGGGCATCGGGCATACCCGCTGGGCTACCCACGGTGAACCGTCCAAAGTAAATGCTCACCCGCAGTGCGACTGCGCCGGACGGATTGCCGTGGTGCATAACGGGGTCATCAATAACTTTCAGAAATTGAGGGACCGGTTAACGGACGAAGGGCATAACCTGGCTTCCCAGACCGATACCGAGGTAATACCGCATTTGATTGAGAAGTATTATAACGGCGACTTCGAGGAAGCCGTAAAACTGGCTCTGCGTGATATCGAGGGTTCCTATACCATGATTGCGCTGATGGCCGGTGAATCCAGGCTGATAGCCGCCAGGAAGGACAGCCCGCTGATTATCGGCATCGGCGACCGCGAAAATTTTATTGCCTCGGATGTGCCTGCTCTACTCGACTATACCAGCCGCGTTATCTATCTGGAAGACGGCGATATCGCTGTGGTTACCGCCGACGCCGTAGAAGTTAAACAGGATGGCGTCAGCATTGTCCGGGAAGAACATAAGATACTTTGGAATGTGGAAGATGCTCAGAAGGGTGGCTACGAGTACTTCATGCTTAAGGAAATACATGAGCAGCCCAGGGTAATACGGGACACCCTCGCCGGCTATATCTCGGCGGCGGAACCGGCGGCCGACCTGACGGCGGTCGATGGCGGCAGTCTGGATGACATACTCATACTCGCCTGCGGCACTTCATATCACGCCGGACTTGTCGGCAAGTATATTATCGAAGGGCTGGTCAATGTACCGGTAAGAGTTGAGCTGGCCGATGAATTTAACTACAGCGGTCAGGCATCGGCCAGGAATAAAGCGATTGTTATTACCCAGTCTGGTGAGACCACCGATGCTCTCAAGTCAATGAAGAAGCTGAAGGAAGCGGGTGTCCGGGTTATTGCCATCACCAACGTCGTCGGCAGCACGGCCAGCCGGATTGCCGACCGTACGGTTTATACGCGGGCGGGGCCGGAAATAAGCGTGGCGGCTACGAAGACTTTTATAGCGCAGCTTATCGCCCTGTACTGGCTGGCTTTACCCTACTCCAGGGTTGATATCGGGAGATTGGATGACCTTATTTCAGAAATAAGGCAACTACCGGTCAAGGTGCAGCAGGTACTGGACAATGAGGCAGCTATCGCCGATTGCGCCAGGCAACTGGCCGGCTTCGAGAACATATTTTTCATCGGTAAGGGTATAAACTACCCCATAGCCATGGAAGGCGCTCTCAAGCTGAAGGAGATTTCCTATATTCACGCTGAAGGCTATGCGGCCGGGGAGTTGAAGCATGGCCCCTTTGCCTTACTGGGTAGCAATACGCCGGTAGTGGCCATAGCGGCTCAGGACAACACCTACGAGCCCATGGTAACCAGCATCAAGGAAATCAAGGCCAGGAAATCACCGGTTTTAGCACTGGTGAGCGAGGAAGACGAGACCATGGAGGGACTGGCCGACTCGGTAATCACCGTACCCCGGGTTGACCCCCTGTTTTCGCCGGTGGTGAATTCGGTAGTCCTGCAGTTGCTGGCCTATTATGTCGCCAGGGAACGGGGTTGCCCCATAGATTTCCCCAGGAATCTGGCTAAAAGCGTCACCGTGGAATAGCTGTTATACCGATTCTACCGGTACGGTGGTAAATCTTCTTCTGGCCAGTTTCTCGGCGGTTACCAGTATCGCTTCGGCATCATGGTTTAGTTGCGATACCAGCAGTATCATGGCCGGAGCCGGTACCTGCCTGGTAACGGATGCCAGTGCCAGAGTGGCCGGGTGGCTCCTGGCTACCTCCTCGATAGAGCGGTGCTCGAAATTCAAAATATCGAGCAGTCGCTGGGCAGGTTGAGATACCGTTCCCTGAAGCTGCCTTATATTTCGCCTGATTTTAGCGATGTCGGTTGGTTCCAGGTGCCGGTCAGCAAACTTGACCACCGTAATTTCTCTGAGCAATGACAGCGCCTGCCTGAGCATTTCCAGCGGTTCGGTGATACCTGTGTTAAGGATAACATTCTGGTGGTTGTAGGCAGTCAGTGCGGTGGGTATGTTTTCCCGCGCCATGGTCAAGGCTACGGTTATCAGGTTAAAGGCCAGGTTATCGGCTGCCGCTGCATCGGCCACAGATAGGTTGACGGCGATGATGACCGCCTGCTCGCCGGCTTCCTCGTATTCTCTTACGATTAGCTGGCTCAGTTTCAGGGTATGGTTCCAGTCTATGTCTCTTAGCGTGTCGCCGGGTTGATAGGTACGGCTTTCCATGTATTCAATGCCTCGCTTCGGTTTTACGAAGGCTTGAGGAGGCAGGCTGACCGAGGCAATGACCCCTGAACCCGTTTGCTCTATATACTTCCTGGCCAGCCATTCGGCGTATTTCGCCCTCGGGATTATGTGCAGGTTAAGGGGCTCTAGCACCTGGTTAATCTGGATGAGACCCCGCGGGTCCAGCGCCGATACCTGGAGTAGGGGGTTGGATTCTCCCGCCAGAGACGGCGTAAAACTGAGGTCCAGTCTTGTTTTGCCTCCGTTCAGGACGATTTGATGCGGTGTGACCTGTGCCCAGGAGACGTTGAAGCTCAGCCGGCTGTGCATTTTCACCCGTGTTTGGTTGGTCAGGTGCAGGCGGGTGTTCCCGGTGGTGCCGATGATAATTCTTCTCATCAAGGTATCGGCGGCGAAGGGGCGGCGGGGAACAGTGAGCAGTATCCCTATCAGCGCCCCCAGGAGATACAGGGCCAGGGCGATGCCGGCAAACAGCAGAACGGGGCGATTGACCACCGGCGATATCAGCATTATGGCCAGTGCCGCGACCAATAACGATATGAAGGTCGGGGTAGTATTTCTTTCGCCTTTTCCCCTGGTGAATGCCTGCATATGGCGGACGTTTTCTCGCAGGGTAAGGTCGAGCAGGTATAAATTGGGGAGGGTAAGCACGACGGCAATTATTTGGGCGATTGCCGGGGGGAGCGATGTCATTCGTTCCAATAGTGCCGCCAATACCAGCGGCGTCAGGAATATCACGGCCAGGTTGATTACTATGGTAATTCTTGATGGCTGCGGGCGTATCACGGTAAACAGGATTACCAGCAGAACCACCAGTGCCAGCGCCAGATAAGGCAGCGGCGACATTATGGAGGCTGCCAGCAGGACCAGCAGCGTGTATATTTGACATAATAACCGGGGCGATGCTCTATGCATTGTCTATTTTCGGTACGGGGACTTGAGTAGCTACCTCGTTTATGATTGGCTCGGGTCTGATGTCCTCCATTTCAGCTTCGGGGCTCACCTGGAGGCGGTGGGATAGGGCGGGGACAAGCAGCCTCTTCACATCGTCGGGAATGACGAAGTCTCTTTCCTGGATGAAAGCCCTGGCTCTGGCGCCTTTCAGCAGGGCGATTCCGGCACGGATGCTGGGTCCCAGCACTATGTCCTGATGATGGCGCAGGTTGTCGATAATATTCAGGATATAACGGCGGATACTATCGGCGATGTATACCTTCTTGACATCCTGCTGGAGCTGTACTATATCCTCCGGTGTCGTTACGGCCTCGATGTGGGGCTCGGTGATAGCATCGATATCCCTTAGAATCCGGTCTTCCTCTTCCAGAGTAGAGAGGCCGCTCCATGTCCGGAACATAAAGCGGTCCGTTTGTACCTCGCTTAGCTGGGAAGTCCCGGGGCTGCCGTAGGGTATCTGGCTGGCAATAACGATGAAAGGCTGTTCCAGCTTGTGTGTTTCCCGCTCGATGGTAACCTGCTGTTCCTGCATGGACTCAAGCAGGGCGGACCGGGTGCGGGGGGTTGTGCGGTTCAACTCGTCGGCAAGCAGAATGTTAGTGAAGATAGGGCCAGGCATAAACGTGCTGCTGCCGTCGGGGCGGTAGAGATAGAATCCGAGGATATCGGAGGGCAGCATGTCGGGGGTGCCCTGGACTCTCTTGAACATACCGCCGATAGTGTGGGCAAAGGTACGGGCGACGGTGGTCTTGGCTGTTCCGGGTAATCCTTCTATAAGCACGTGCCCCTGGCTCAGCAGGGCAATCAGCAGGATCTCCTTGATATCGTCCTTACCGACTACTACCCTGGATACTTCATCGATAATACTTTTCAGTATTGCCTGTCCTTTTTTATGCTGTATCGTCATTACCAACTCCTTTCAGAGAGTTTAACATGTTTGCCCCGTGGCGAGAAAGAGGAGCCTGTAAAGATACTATGTCTCAACGGCAGCCTCCTTCTTTCTATGCCATATCGGTATCAGCGCGGCCGTGATTGCCGCTATGACCAGTACTACTGTTCCGATGGGAGTAGTTAAAATATTGCGTGTATCCTGCAGCCAGTGCCTGGTGCGGTGAAGGTCTGACGGTATCAGGTGGGACTGGTCGATGTATAGTTCGGGTGTAGTGGCTGCGATGTTTTGAATGAAGCTGCTATTACCGGCAATTTTATCCATGCCGTTGATGAGAAAGCTGGGGTCGGAGATAAGTATTATCTGTCCGCTGCCCAGTTCATGGCGGGAGATTACCGGCAGCGCGCCCATGGTTTCGTTATCCTCCCGCGTTCCGTCGCCGTTACTATCGAGGAAGCTGAACGCAGAGGACATGGCGAGGATGTTATCGGGAGTGATATTGGTCAGACTGGTGGCGTGGTTGAAGACCAGTTCGCCGGTATTTTCGGTCAGGGGGTCGGGTTGGAAATGAACAATCCTCGGGAAATACTTGTTTTTATAGTTGACCACCGGGTCGAGGAGGACCTGTCCGGTGAAGCGTACTTCGAGCCCAAGATATTCCAGTATCCGGTTGCCGTGTCCGTAGTCGTCCGCCAGTATCAATCTCCCACCCCGGGAGACAAAGCTGTTCAGTCGCTCCAGTTCCGCGGGATTATAGTCCTGATAGGGGATGGTGATAAGAGTTGCTCCGGATGGAGAAGACGGAAGGTCAGCCAGGGAATCGAGGGGTTGAACCTGGAGGTCGGCTCTTACATCCCTGATGCCATTCCAGAACGGGTTATCTACCCGGAAGTCATCGTCTGAGGGGAAAAACCACACGGCCAGAACCAGGCCGATAAACAGGGTTACGGTTATTATTATCAAGAATCTACGGAGTTCCACTGTGAAGCTCCTCTTTGATGTTAGTGGCAAGCTCTTCGGCTCTGGCGGCGGTTTCTTGTTGCGGACTTTTGACAGAATAGAGGGTACTCTCGGTTATGGCGGTCAGCTCGGCGAATCGTTCCCTGGCGGGCGGTGATGGCATACGAGCTATTGTCAGGAACTCCCGCAGGGTGCTATCCGGCGCCATAATAACGCCGGTAATCCGCTCCACGGCCGCCAGTCCGCTCCGGTAGGCTGATAGTATCCGACCTTTGATACCCGTGGGCTTCGGTCCGGGTGCGGGTGTCGGCGTAATGGCGGGTATTTCCACTGTTTCCGCCGGGGGCAATCTCTTTTCTTCGGGTATTCGTGCATGGCTTCTCCTGCGAACAACCAGCCACAGCGCTGCAAAAATGGCCACTATCATGACCGTGCTTAGCGGATTTACGGTAGAAATTTGCCGCTTCACACTCGCGGCGGTAGCCCATGATGCCGGCGGCTCAACGGTTATTTCTATCTCATGAGTCCCGATTGGAGAGAAATCGAAGAAGGAATCAGCCGGGGTAGCGCTGACATAGAACGGGTTGGCTGCTATAGGAGCGCCCCCGGGCATGAGGTGCAGCTTGATAACACCCGCAAAGCTGCCATCGGCCGATGTTCTGGTCGTAACCGATGCGTCCCCGAGGTTAAGATTTACTCTGGCATCCGTGACCGGCCCGAGTTCGCTGTAAGCGATGCCGCTAATACGGACGTCTCCGGGCAGGAGAGCCATCGAGGGTGTCTGGATATCAACGTGTATCGGCAGTACCGAGATTGTGATACCCCGATGTTCGGAAGCGCCGGAGTACCTCCCCTGAGGGCTAACGGCTACGGTCAGATTCCCTGCGCCTGGTGGGGCTTTTTCCGGCGGTGTTATTTCCAGGCTGAACTTACCCGATGCCGCTTCTTCGGCCAGCTGTTGGTCATTCAGAAGCACTTTAATGTTTCGGCTGATATTGTCATCGTTTGAAGCGACCGCGCCGCTCAGGGTAAACGGCAGCCCGCGGTATACTGTTTTTGGCGAGGAGACTTCGAGCGTAGTCCGGTAGAACATAGTGGTGATTGTTACCGGCGGGCTTTTACTGCCAAGATAGATATCGGCGTCATTGCCGGCGGGCTCGTATGCCGCGGTAAAGGTCATGCTTTCTACATATTTATAAGGTAACGTTATACCGGTGACATATGTGCCGTCTAATCCGGTAACAGCCGTCGCTACCGTGTTGTTATCCAGTGTTAAAGACAGTATTTTCCCGGGGAGGGGGATGCCGTCTTTGCTGAGCCTGCCGGAGGCGGTGACGTCATCGCCGACGTAAGCTGATGCGGGGTCGATACTGAGGTTGAGCCCGGTGGGACTTAGCCTCGTCTTTTGTACATATTGCTCGGTAAGGCCCCGGTTGAGGCTATTTAGCCTATCAACGAGGTCTGCGAGCCTTTTTATACTTTCTTCGAGACGGGCATGGGCTTGTGTCAGCGGTTCTGTGGCTGAAACCATAAACACACCGAACTTTTCGCTCAGGCTGTCAGTAGCGACTTGAATATCTTTCAGCAGAATATAGGCATTCCGGATATCCGCCTCGGCGCTATCAAGCCTTTGTCTGACTCCCTCAATCTGGTTGCGGGCCAGCAGGTCCGTCGCTTCATCGAGGCGCGTTTCGAGATTACTCAAGAGGCTGAACAGGCGCTCGCAGAGGTTGCTGTACTGTTCAGCTATATACCGGATTTCATCGGGAAAATCGGCATGTTCTAACTCGTTGAGTATATCGTGGGCATTCCGGTACTGGCTATAGGCGGCCAGGTTGATTATCTGGCTGTAGGATAGCAGAAGTCCTGCTTCATCCAGTAAGCCAGTGGCTGTGTCCGGGTTTTCGTGGGGGAGGTGGTAGGTCTGGGCGATGGTGGGTAAGCCGGGATAAATCGCTCCCAGCATGGCTATTATGGCAAGCGCGATAATCAGTCTTTTCATAGTGAGATGGGTGTTGATTGAGATTCATGTCAGTATCCTGACAATTTGAAGGCATAGAGCGATGGTAAATCCCCCGAACAGTATGGAGCTGACGAAAGCCAGCCCGCGGCGGGCTTTTTTATTGATATATATGTATAGCTCGGTAATTACCAGAGCTTCTATCACGTATACGGTGAAATAAATATCCAGAGAGTTCTGCCCGGTAGCAATCAGGATGACGGTAGTCAGTAAAAGAAAGATGGCAACAGTCAAAACATATCGGTTATAGAGTCTCACCTGCCCACCTCAAGCTCGACGCAGTATTTCCCGTTGACCTGTTCTTCATGGCTGATGGTCATTGGCTTGTCCCAGGCTTCGGCGGCTACTGAGGCGACCACTGTGGCCAGCGGGCCGCCCAGGCACTGGTGGGACCAGGAAGCGCCGTTTTCAAGACGTGGCTTGTGTATTTCTACCCTGATGTGGTTGTTATAGCAAATAACTCTGGTGCTGTCAGCTACGCCAAGCATTCCGGTGAGCAGGGAGGTAAGCGCCGATTCAAGCTCGTCAGGCGTGGCTCCCGGTTTTGACTCCAGCATGCCGGCGGCGGCGCTCCCGATGGTGGAAATCAGCAGGCCGATATCCTCCGGACTGGAGCCGTATCTGGCTATAAGACGTTGTGGCAGGGCCTTGGTTATCTCGGGGCGCGACCCGTTAGAGTGCAGGGGTATAAACGCCCTGGGGTATTTGCTGGCCAGTGAAGATGGAAGATAGATAGCCTTGGTTTTAATACCGAGTTCCTCTATAAGGGTGGCAATGTTATCGATTCCGGTTTCAAGGAGGAGGCTGCAGACCTCGGGTGATAACTTGGGGATGGCCTTCCCCAGAGCTATCAGAATGAATGAGAGGATAAGCATGCAGATTCCTAGTGCCGTTAGCCAGATCATGTGAAACAGGAAGTAGGCCGGTAGAGATACTATGACGCCGGCAATCAACAGACCAAGACCAGCCCAGGTATAAGGATTTTTGTTTATCAAGTAAGTTCCCCCCGCCCCCGAAAATGCTAATTGGCATTATAGTAACACTTTATGTGACAAATGTTAAGTTTTTCTGCCTGCTTCTCTATAAATGTTACTTAAAGAACTGTATTACATGCCATAGCAGTTGTCAAGAGAGCAGAGAAAATGTAGTAAGTAACTTCTCAGAAAAGAGGTTGCCCAGGCAGTTGCTGCCTGGGCAATATCCTCGTAGATGCTTATAGCCGAATTACTAATAGCCTCTGCGGCGGTAGACCAGCATCCAGATAACTATGGCGACGATTATCACCACGGCGATGATGCCGCCGATAAGCCACCAGTTGACTACTGCCTCCGGCGTCGGAGTGGGTGCCGGTGTCGGAACCGGTGCCGGTGTGGGTGCCGGTGTCGGGGCCGGTGCCGGTGTTGGCGCTGGTGTCGGGGCCGGCGCTGGAGCTGGCGCAGGTGCCGGTATCGGCGCGGGTGCCGACTTGTAAGCTATCACCGCGAAGGCCGTGAAGTGAGAAAGATCGCCGCTGATGGTATGGTTTGTCGTATCCACGGTAATATTCTCGAGGACAACCCAACCGGGTAACGATGAATCATAGTAAGCTATTTTCAGGTCTGAGCCTTCGGGTATGGTGGCCGGGTCGTAGGTGAAGGTAAGGGTTACCGGTGGAACAAACGTAGCTCCCGCAGGCCCGAAGTCGTAAGTGAGCCCGATGATGGATGAATCTGCCGGCGCCGCCGGAGGTGACGTCATCGGCGCTATGTCTATTCGAGTCAGGGATTGTCCGTTTCTGGCCTTGCCGACGACATCTTTTTCGATGGTCAACTGGACTTTGTTATCTGTAGATTTGACGGTCACCGTCTGCGTGAATCTTCCGGTGGGCGTGACCCTATCATATACAAAAGTGGTGCCAACCGGTGGTGATGCGCCACCTCCGGCTGTTGGCACTGCCGATAGCGTGAACGCGCCGCTGGACTTGGTGAAAGTGGTACCACTGCCGGGGTTCTGGGGGCTGGTGGTCAATATAGTGTCAATCTTATAGCTGCCGGTCGGCCAGCTTGATGGCGATGTCCAGACGATAGTATAAGTAATTGACGTGGTGCCGGTGCCGGCCTGGTAGCCATAGCCGCCGCTTGTCACCGGTATAAACCCGTACCCGACGCTCTCCCAGGTAACATTACCTGTGGCGGTAAAGAATTCCCATTTAGCGTCGGCATTTGCGGCTACGGTTGCCGTGCCGCTGCCCGTGCCTTCGGTCGGGTTATGCGCGGTCGTGCTACTATCTCCCAGCGGTAAACTTGCCAGGGTGACTTTATGGGTAGTCGGGGAGTCCACATTATATATAACAATGGTAATTCCCTGTAATGGGAGATGTTCCAGGTCTTCTATGCTTACCTTCACATAGAAGGTAAAAGTATTGCCGAGAGTTCCGGATGTAGGCTGGTTGGGGTATTCGATTTTCAGCGCCTGGGTCGGCGAGGCGTACCAAATCGAGAGGGCTACCGCTATTACCAGGAATACGGGTAAAGCCAGCCGGTATAATCCTTTTAGCGGTAAAGAGACCTTTGGCAGAGCTGGCATTTTTATCCCCATGCCCCTGGCGGCCTTCCTGGCTTGTTCGGCGCGCAGTCTTTCTCGCGCCCCGCGGTCCTTCAGTATTTCGGCAATATCGGAAGGTATTATCCCGGCAAGGGCGAGCAGTTCGTCCTTATCATAGTCCAGGACCTCGGCGAGCTGTCGTATGACTTTTTCACTGGGGGGTGGTAGGGCACCGTTTTCAATCTTGCTGAGGTAGGTGAAATTAACATTAACCTTTTCGGCGAGCTCCCTGAGAGTAAGTCCGGCTCTTTTCCTGAGTTCTCTTAGTTGAGTCCCGAAATCTTGCCTGTTTTCCATAGTGGACTCCCAAAATAAAGCATTTTGATATACTGCACAGATATTATAGGTAATGTTGAGTAAAAAGTCAACCCTTTATGACCAAATATGTGACATTATGGCATTTAATTACATAAATTATTCATTTGTTGAGTGGCAAATAAGTGGTAAAATAGGCTATTTTGTCATAAGTGTTGAGTGGTGATACGGACGGTGAATTTTGTTGAGTGACTCATTTTATACCATCGTTTAAGTATATAATTGATATTTAAATGGTAACAACAAGGTATCTTGGGTTGAATTCTTAAAGTGTGGTAAAATTTAATATTATGGTTATCAAGACGGTAGCGACCAATCGGAAGGCTTTTCATAACTACCATATCGGCGAGAAAATCGAGGCCGGTATTGCCCTCACCGGCTCGGAGATAAAGTCGATAAGGAGTGGCCGGGTGAGTCTGGGCGATGCCTATGTGAGACCTGAAGGTGGCGAGATGTGGCTTGTAAACGCTCATATCGCACGCTATGAAGCCAGCAGCTATATGAGCCATGAACCCATCCGCCCCCGGAAATTGCTGCTGCATCGCAAAGAAATAGATAGCCTCAGCAGCAGGGTGGCGGAAAAAGGTCTGACACTGGTGGCTACCAGATTATATCTCAAGGGAAGTATCGCCAAGGTGGAAATAGCCCTGGCTAAGGGTAAGAAGCTTTACGATAAACGGGAGTCTATCAGGCGCCGTGAGGCGGAAAGAGAACTGGCCAGAGCGACAAAAATACGTTAGAATATATATTAGAGGGGTGGTCGTTAAAGACTGTCCCAAGAAAGATGGGGACGCGTGGTTTCGACAGGGGAAGTGAGTTACAGGATTGCAGGTTGAGGTGCCACTATCTCAAAAAACAGGTGGCAAAGAACAAACGCCGAACCAGTAATGGTTGCAGCCTAAAAAATAGGTTGCCATCCAACCTGACCCCACCCTGACGGGTCAGGATTGGGTGCCGAAAAGTCGGGGTGCCGTCGCCCCCACGCCGGTAAGGGCGGTGAAAGATTAATCGGTTGGCCTGGCTTAACTCGGTCAGTTGAGGTGGGCCGGGTGAGATTAAAGAGCTGACTAAACCTGTAGCATGTCCTGGACATCTTCTTCTGGACGGGGAGTTCGACTCTCCCCCGTCTCCACCAGATTATAACACGGCCCCGGAGTCAATCCGGGGCCTTCGCTTTTTATGAGCCGGAACAGTGAATGGCGCTCGAGCGACTCCCTGAGCTATAGAGATGAGGTTTTAATTGATGGATAAGGCCCTGCGGGTGCCGGCGTGCCGGGCGTAGCCTTGTCTGATATAGTTTGATAGGGCTATAATAGCAGAAAGAGCTTGACCTGAAATCTCAAGGGCAGCAGGAAAAAGCGCGTAATTAAAGGAGGATGGAATGCTGCCAAAAATCTCGGTGGTAATACCGTCTTTCAACATGGCGACTTTCATTGATAAGACGATACAGAGCATCGTCAATCAGAATTATCCGAACGCGGAATGCATCGTCATGGATGGCGGTTCTACAGACGGTACCCTGGATATATTAAAAAAATATGACAGCCATATCACGTGGGTGTCCGAAAAAGACGAGGGACAGTCTGACGCCATCAACAAAGGTCTGCAAAAAGCCACCGGCGATATCTTCGCCTATCTCAATGCCGACGATGTCTACGAGCCGGGATGTTTTCAGAAAGTAGCCGACTGTTTTCAGGAGAATACGGCTGCCAAATGGCTCTACGGAAAGTGTGTCATAATTGATGAAGACGACGTGGAAATACGCCGGGCGATTACACAGTACAAATACTTCTGGCAGAGAAGATACAGCTATAACTGGCTGCTGGTGCTGGATTTCATCGCGCAACCGGCGGTCTTCTGGCGGAGGGAATTGACCGAAGAGATAGGCCTGTTCGATGTCAACGAACACCTGGCCATGGATTACGACTACTGGCTGAGGGCCGGGGCAAGGTATCAGCCCGGCTTTATCGACGATTACCTGGCGCGTTTTCGCCTGCATTCCGTATCGAAAAGCGCCACCGGATACAGTACGGCTGCGAAGGCGGCCTTGCACCTCGGCAGGAAATGGGCTGCTGTGCAAAAACGCGGCTACCTGTTGCCCCTGCAATACCTGAATTATTTCATCGTTGTCTGTATTTATACCATTCTGGGCCTTTTTACTACCCGTAAATAATTGTACTATGAGACTAATAACGAAGCCGGATAAATAATGAAAAAAGATGTCTTCGTCTTAGGCATACATGACGGTCATAACGCCGGAGCGGCTTTAATTAAGAACGGCTCGGTGCTGGCCGCCATCAATGAGGAACGCATCAACAATGTGAAAAATTCCAGCGGCCTTCCTCTTGAAGCCATAAAAAGAGTGTTCCAGATTGCCGGGGTTGAGCCTTCCCGGCTGGACATAATCGCTATCGTCGGTCTTCTGAGAACTCATGCTCCTCTGAAAGAACAACCTTTACATGTCCGACTTTACCAGCGGCTGACGCCCTATGTCCACGGCCATGCCTTCTGCAACCTGCTGGTAAAGACATTGCACCGGTTCCGGAAGATGGATGAATTGAATAATCTTTTCCGGGAGATGGGCATATCAGACCGGGAAATATTCTTTATTGAGCATCATCAGGCACACGCCGCCTGTGCTTTCTACAATCGTCCCTGGGAAGATAAGACACTGGTGCTGACCCTCGACGGCGCCGGGGACTGTCTCTGCTCGACGGTTAACATCGGCGAAGGTTCAGGCATGGAAAGAATCGCCTCCTCCACTCACTATGACAGCCCGAGCAATAACTTCTATAGCGAAATTACGGGCTACTTCGGCCTGAAACGCTGGGAGCATGAATATAAGGTGATGGGGCTGGCGCCCTACGGCAGGCCGGAGCACTGCATCGATGAAATGAGGAAGCTGGTGAGGATTAACCCCGGGAAGCCTCTCGAGTTCCAGAATACCAGCGGTGCCTATTTAACACAGGTGCAGTCACGACTGAGGAAGCGACTGGCCGAACAGCGCTTTGATAATATCGCCGCCGCCTGCCAGACATATTACGAAGAGCTGATCGGTCGGTGGGTTAAGAACTGTATTAAAGAGACAGGCGTCCGTAGACTGGCCTGTGCCGGCGGCTCTTTTCTCAACGTTAAAGCCAATAAGCTTATCCGTGAAATGGAAGAGGTGGAAGACGCTTTTTTCTATCCCGCCTCGGATGATGGCGGTACGCCGGTAGGGGCCGCCCTGGAAGCCTACTATCGATTCTGCGAACGGGAAGCCATCGAAGCTCAAAAGTGCGCCCTGGCCGATTTGTATTACGGCAGTGAGTACGACGACGCTCAAATAGAACAAGCTTTACAGAAGGCCGGCTGGTTAGCCAGGGCCAGTCACCGGCAGGATATCGAAGGCGAGGCAGCTTCCCTCCTGGCACAGGGTAAAATAATAGCCCGTTTCTCGGGCAGGGACGAGTGGGGCCCGCGCGCCCTGGGGAACCGGAGCATCCTGGCCGACCCGAGGGACATGAGGGTTATCCGCAAGATAAACTTCGCCATCAAGCAGCGCGATTTCTGGATGCCGTTTGCCCCGGCCATACTGGAGGAACGGATGAACGACTACCTGGTAGACGCGCGTCCGGCACCCTACATGATTGAAGCCTTCGATACCAGGGAAGAGGCGCAGCAGATTATCGCCGGTCTGCACCCGTTTGACATGACTGCCCGGCCGCAGACGGTAAACGACTGGAATCCTTCATACCGGAAGATAATTACCGAATTCCAGAACCTTACCGGCGTGGGTGGCATCCTGAACACATCCTTTAATCTGCACGGATTTCCCATCGTGGGTACGCCGGAGGTTGCTTTAGGTACCCTGGAACAGAGTGACCTTGACGGACTGATTTTGGGTAACTGGCTGGTGATGAAATAGGTAAGCTGTTACGAAAAAATATGGGCATAAAGACTGACGCAGAATACCGGGCTTATGTCACCAAGATAGATAACGGGTACCGGTCGGCCATCCTGGCCGGGCTCGAATTTGTCAATTGGGACAACTACGTTAACAAGAACTCCAGAGTGTTTATCAAGCCCAACTTTACTTTTCCGTACTATAAAGAAGGAATTACGACCAGCCCCGAATTTTTAAAATGCCTGCTGGAACTGCTCAGGGGCAAAGCCGGCTCGGTAATCGTCGGGGAATCTGACGGCGGCAATCATTCCTTCACCGCTGACGAGGCTTTCGAAGGACATGATATGCCCCGTATCTGCAAGGAAGCCGGAGCGGAACTGGTCAACCTGTCAAAGCTGCCCCGGGAAACTGTCGGGGGCGAAATCCAGGGGAAAAAGGTCAGTGTCAGATTGCCGCGCTTGCTGCTGGAGGGAATAGACTGCTTTATATCTGTGCCGGTTCTAAAGGTGCATGCCATGACCGGCATCACCCTGAGTATCAAGAACCTGTGGGGATGTCATCCCGATACCATGAGGTGCCTGGAACACCAGAATCTCAGCTATAAGCTCGCCCTTATCACCAGGACACTGAAACCCAGAATTGTGATAATTGATGGAACCTACGGTCTGGATGGGCACGGCCCGATGTTCGGCGAAGCCAAGAAGCTGGATTTAATCATGGTGGCCGATAACCCGGTAGTGGCGGATTCACTCGGCGCCGCTTTGATGGGCATACCCCTGAGGCTGGCCGGGCATATACTGGTCGCAGAGAAGGCCGGATTGGGGAGCACCAGCCTTGAACAAGTTGACATAAATGATAATTGGGAACAGTATAAGATGCAGTTCTCCGTGAAGAAAACCCCGGTTGATATGCTGTCGCGTCTTCTCTTCAGCAGCGATGCCCTGGCCAAGTTGGTCATGTCTTCGCCGCTAACCCCACTCATCTATAAAGTTGCGGCTGTTTTAAGGACATCAAAGGAGAAGGAAGTTGCCAGCCAGCTTGGAAAACAAAAAACTATCGGTCCGTATTAGATGAGGCTGAATTAAGCATCGTATGAAAATCTTGCATCTGTTTGACCTTTTCACTCCGCACGGTGGTGGTACGGTAGACCTTCTCTATATCATTACCAGGGCCCTGGCGGAGAGAGGGCATGAGCCAGAGATATATGCCAGTGATATTAAGATTGACCGTGATTACATCGCTTCTCTGCCGAAGGTCAAGGTCTCCCTTTTCCGCTGCCTGTCGAGCCTGGGCGGGTTCTACATCATGCCCGGTATCATACCGGCGTTCAGGGATAATCTTAAGGGCTTTGATATTATCCATATCCACACTACCCGGAGTTTTCAGAACATCGTGGCCCACCACTACGCCAGAAAATATAATATTCCGTACGTTCTGGACGCGCACGGAAGCCTGCCCAGGGCGGTGCAGGGCAAAAAAGGCCTCAAGTGGCTGCTCAAGTGGTTTTTCGATATCGCCTTCGGTTATCGCATATTGAATGACGCCAGCAAGGTTGTGGCGGAAACGCAGGTTGGTATTAGCGAATATCGTGACTTCGGCGTAGAGCCGGAGCGAATAGTCCTGATTCCTCCTCCATTTAATACGGAGGCTTTCTCCAAACTGCCGCCGCCCGGCCTTTTCCGTGAACGATATGAGCTTAATAGTAAGAAAATTATCATGTTTCTGGGGAGGATACACTGGATAAAGGGAATTGACTTCCTGGTCGAGTCATTTGCAGAGCTGGCTAAATCCAGGAATGATGCGGTGCTGGTAATCGTGGGGAACGATGACGGCTATAAGGCCACGCTTGAAGAATTGATTGCCCGCCTGGGTATTACCGATAGAGTACTGTTCACCGGTTTTCTAGGAGGTGAAAACAAGCTGGCGGCGCTGGTAGACGCGGATATGGTTATCCAGACCTCGCGCTACGAGCAGGGTGCCTGGGCGCCCTTTGAGGCGGTACTCTGCGGCACACCGATAATCGTCAGCAGCAACTCGGGGGCCGGTGAAGATGTTCGGAGAATAGATGCCGGTTATCTGGTAGAATATGGGAATGTAGATGACTTAAAAGAGAAAATGGAGTATGTTATTAGTAACCGGGACGAAGCCATTACCAGGACCCGGCTGGCTAAAAAATATATAGAGGAAAATATGTCAATAGAGAAAGGGATTGAAAAGTACGAGGAGCTCTATAAATCCGTTATCGGGAGGTAATTAAAAATGAAGTTGCTGATAACCGGTGGTGCTGGCTTTGTCGGGAGTCACCTGTGTGATAAATACACCAAGGAAGGACATACCGTACTCTGTCTGGATAATTTTATGAGTGGTAATCTCACACATATCAGGCATCTTCTGGACTACCGGAATTTTAAACTGATTAAGGGTGACATTAGAGATTTTGAGCTTTTACAAACGGTAATGCGTGATGTCGAGGTAGTCTTTCACCTGGCCGCGCAGATACATGTTGACCGTTCTTACATCGAACCCAGGCTGACTTACGATATTAACGTGATGGGGACACAGAACGTGCTGGAGCTTGCCAGGTTCTATGATGTCAGGCGGGTAATCCATGCCTCCACCAGCGAGGTTTACGGTTCGGCACAATACGTGCCTATCGATGAGAAACATCCCCTGTCGGCCCCGCACCCATATGGGGCCAGCAAGGTGGCCGCCGACCGCATGTGCTATGCCTATAACATTACTTATGGTATGGATGTGGCAATTCTCAGGATGTTCAATATCTTCGGTCCTCACCAGAGGGATGTAGGCTACGGCGGCGTGATTTCCATCTTCACCAGGCGGGTCTTGAACAATACACCTCCGATAATCTACGGGGATGGAAATCAGAAGAGGGACTACACCTATGTTGATGACGCCGTCATGGCATATGACCTGGCCATGAAGTCCAAGAAAAAACTGGTGGAGCCGGTAAACTTCGGCACCGGTAAAGAGGTAAGTATTAATGACCTCGCCGATAAAATCATCGAGCTGTGCGGGAAAAAGGATACCATTAAACCGGTACACGTCGACCCCAGAATCGGAGAGGTAAAAAGACTCATTGCCGATGCATCCCGGGCCAAGTCCTTGCTGGGGTGGGATGCGCAATGCGACCTGGATCAAAGTCTTGAAACCTTCGTGAAGTGGTACGGGGACTACGGGTTCGAGGAGAGAATGAAAATTGAGTAAAGCCGGCGGTGGTGTGGATTATACTGATTTAGCCAGACGCATCCGGATGCATGCCCTACGGATGACCAACCGCGCCCATAGCTCGCATATTGGGGGTTGCCTTTCGGCAGCGGAGCTTCTAGCAGTCCTCTACGGAGGGATACTGCGGGTTGACCCGTCAAAGCCCGATTGGCCGGAACGCGACCGCTTCATCCTGAGCAAGGGGCATGCTGCCGCAGCTGCCTATGCTGTCCTGGCCGAGCGGGGCTTTTTCCCGCTGGAGTGGCTCGATTCATTTTACCTCGACGGCTCACACCTGGCCGGACATATCACCCGGGGGGTGCCGGGTGTCGAAGCGTCAACCGGCTCTCTGGGTCATGGACTATCAATTGGCTGCGGCATGGCACTGGCCGACAAACAAGATGGGAAGTCCTGCCGTATATTTGTACTGCTCAGCGACGGTGAGTGCGATGAAGGGTCGACGTGGGAAGCGGCGCTTTTCGCGCCGCATCATAAGCTTGATAACCTTATTGCTATTATCGACTATAATAAAATTCAGAGCCTGGGCAGGGTAAAGGAAGTCCTCGACCTGGAGCCTTTCGCCGACAAGTGGCAGGCCTGCGGCTGGGCAGTATTTGAAATTGACGGTCACAACGTCGAAGCGATAGAAAAAGCGTTGCTCGGCGTTCCCCCCGAGAAGGAAAAACCCACCTGTATCATCGCGCATACTGTGAAGGGTAAAGGGGTCAGTTTCATGGAGAACAAGCTCGCCTGGCATTACCAGTTTCCGGATGATGACCAGTTACGGCAGGCGCTTGAAGAGCTGGGGGTATCCGGTTGAGAGCCGCTTTTATTAAAAGCTTAATAGAGATGGCCAGAGAAGACGAAAGTATCTTCCTGCTCGTGGGAGATGTCGGCTATCGTCTTGTGGAACCCTTTGCCCGGGAGTTTCCTGAGCGCTTCGTCAATATCGGCATCGCGGAACAGAACATGGTTGGCATCGCCGCCGGCCTGGCGCTCTCCGGCAAGACCGTTTTTCTTTACTCCATCGCCAATTTCCCCACGGTGCGCTGCGTCGAGCAGATACGTAACGACGTCTGCTATCACAAGGCCAATGTCAAGATTGTCACCGCTGGAGGCGGCCTTATCTACGGCGCCCTGGGTCCCACGCACCATCTCACCGAGGATGTCGCCCTCATGCGGGCCCTGCCGAATATGACGGTAATTGCCCCGGGCGACCCCTTAGAGGCCGGGCTGG
>DATLAD010000214.1:0-4436 GCA_035527575.1 Dehalococcoidales bacterium | reverse complement strand
CAGAGGGTGGGGTGCCTGGCGGAAATCTCGTGGTAATCGTTATCGGCCAGCACGGCAATGGTATCCGGGAAAACCTCATCCGTCTCCAGATCTTTTTCGCTGACCGTGTACTCCCCGATTATTCTCCGTCCTCCCTGGGTGCCCAGCTGTGGGGCGGTCAGCATGATAAAGCATTTCTCAAAGCCGGGAACGTGCTTCCTCATGAAATCGTAAGTAATAAGGGCGCGTTTCCTGGACCTGATGTCAATCTTCGTCAACTGCTCGACGTCCATGGCGTCGGTGCGTTCCGGCTGGGGCTGCATGCAGTGGTACCAGATGACGTTCTCCTGGTTTTTCAGGATGCCCTTGAAAAAGACGGGGTAGCCGCCCAGCTTCGCCAGTTCCTGCATCAGCTCCTTGAACTTTTCCGGTTGTTCCGCCTTGAACCTGTCGTATTTCCTGATATTGACGTTGGCCATCCACCACACCAGGGCCAGCCAGGCCGTGCGGCGCTTGTTGTCGCACTCGTTATCGTACTCCGCCCCCGCCGCCACGAATATGTCGCCGTCGCCGGTGGCATCGATAACGACTTTACCCAGCAGCGCCTGCCGGCCGGACTTGCTCTCGAAGATGACGCCGTTGACCGTGTTTCCCTCCTTGACGACCTGCGTCCCCCAGGAGTGCAGTACCAGGTCGACCCCTGCCTCCAGCACCATGTCGTTAAGTTCGTCCTTGAGGATTTCGGGGTCGACGACGGCGCTGTACAGAACCCGCTGCTTGCCGGTATTATGGTCCTGGCGGACGTAGAACCAGCCGAGGTTGGCGTCCAGATAGTAATCGACTACCTTTCGGTCGGCGGTGCCCCAGTCTTTCTTTTTAGGGTAGGAAGCCCCGCCTCTCTTATCCAACCGGTTTAGAAGCTCCAGGGTAAGTCCGTAGATATGCTGCTTGCCGGTGATATCGCTGAGGTTCGGGATGATATTGACCAGACCGCCGGTGGCCATGCCGCCGAGGTGGCCGTATCTCTCGATGAGCACCGTCTTGGCGCCGCTCCGCGCCGCGGCTATGGCCGAGCCGATACCGCCGGGGCCGCCCCCCACCACCACTACATCAGCCTCGCGGAAAACATTGATTCTACGGCTGGGTTCGATTATAGTTCCGACCGAAGGTTTAGCTGACATAATCAACCTCCAACTTCAAGGGGGTAGCTTTTATCACTACCCCCCTGAATTATTTAAGAAATCGCCATTCAACCTCACGTTATCCCCACCTGGATTCCGGCCTTCGCCGGAATGACAACGCAAGCGCATTCCGGTTAATGGAGAGAAAAGGGGGAGGTAGAGGTTAGCGCCGGCCCCGTATATTTATAGTCTACTTTCTTTTTAACATCCGGCAGCGGGACGCCCTGCTTGGCAAGCTGCTTCTGGAGCGCTTTGATATCGACATTCTTTACACCCACGCCGGCTTTAAGTGCCAGCGCTGAAGCCGTGCCGGCGGCCTCGCCGAAAGCGATGCAGTGCGGGATGAGGTTGAACCACTCCTGGACATGCTCGTCCGAGGAGAAAGCGCGGCAGGCGACCAGCAGGTTGTCTACGTTTTTCGGCAGCAGGCTGCGGTAGGGGATATACATGAGGGGGTGATCCAGCGATTCCTGCCCGCGGTCGAGGTCAGGGAAGATGGCGATGGTGTCCTCGAAGGGCGTGTTATCCGCCAGGTCGGCCTTGGTGAGCTTGTATTCCCCGATAAGCCTCCGGCTGCTGCGGGTGCCCAGCTGGGGGCTGCTCAGCACGATAAAGCTCTTATCGAAGCCGGGCAGGTTCTTCTTCCAGAAGTCGTAGGTTATCATCATTTTCTTCCGGCCTTCGAACTCGATGCGGGTGAGCTCCTCGACATCTACCTGGCTCTTGTTCGGGAAGCGGTTGTGGCACCAGACGATGCTCTCCTGGTTTTTCAGGAGGCTCTTGAAGTAGCCGGGGAATCCGCCGGCTTTCATGCACTCGCGCGCCAGCTCGCCGAATTTTTCCGGGTTATTTTTTCTGAAGCTCTCGGCTTTTTCAAGGTCGACGCCGTCGACCCAGAAGCACAAGGCCAGGTTGGCTATACGGAAATTGGGGGGAATATTGTCTTCGAATTCTATTCCCGCATACGGCAGGAGGTCGCCATCGCCGGTAGCGTCGATAACTACTTTCCCCAGTACGGCCTGCCGTCCGGACTTACTTTCGAAGATGACGCCCTTGCACTCGTTGCCTTCCATGATGGGCTCGGTGCCCCAGGAATGAAGGTACGTCTTGACGCCGGCCTCTTCCACCATGTCGTTGAGGATGACCTTGGAGATTTCGGCGTCAATAATGGCAGCGTAGATTACCCTGTCGAGTCGCGTAGAAAAGAAGCTGCGTTCGAAATAATACCTGACAAGCTCCTTGTCCATCGAGCCCCAGTGTTCCTTCTTTGGGTAGTCAACGGCACCCCGAACATCCAGCCTGTCTATCCACTCCTGGGTCAGACCGACAATCTGCTGCTTGCCGTAGATGTCTGTAAGGAGAGGGATAATCGTAACGAGGCCGCCGGTGCCCATGCCTCCCAAGTGCCCGTATCGCTCGATTAAAACCGTATCGGCGCCGTTTCGAGCGGCCGATACCGCGGACCCGATGCCGCCGGGTCCGCCACCGACGACAACAACATCAGCTTCGCGGGCCACTCTGGTTTCTCTTGCGGCTTCTTTAATCGTTTTCATAGCTGCCTCCTGCGTTAAGCATAATAATATTATCTTTGGGCGAAAACGGTGCTAATCAAAAGCATATAAGATACTCAGGTTTGATGTCAAATTCCTGAAAGCGACAAAAATCACATACGGCGTGGGCGCTCGCAAGATACACTTTATATGTAGGATATTGAATTCCCTTAAAGGAGCGGACCACGCCCATATACGAATACCGGTGCCGGAAGTGCGGCGAAGTATTTGAATCGTTTCGAGCCATATCGGATAGCGATAAAGACGTGGAGTGCCCGAAGTGCGGGGGTAAGAATCCGCATAGAGAACTCTCGGCATTTTTCAGCAGGAACTCCTCGGGGAAGTCGGGAAACTTAACATTTCCCACCTGAGGCTCATATTGTTGAAGCCGTTGGCTTATATTAAGAACAGGAGCAGGTGAAGCCGAAATGCACATGGCGAGGAAGCTGGCATTGCTGGACTATTATAAGTGCCGACCGGACGCATGCGAGGGTGGTGTGTATGCCTCGGCGCAGGTGTGCCCTTCAAAGTTGCTAAAGCAGGAAGCTGCTTATACCGTGCCGATGCCGGAGCCGTCTTCCTGCCGTGCCTGCGGCGATTGCGTACGGGCCTGCCCTCAGAAAGCGATACGGCTGGTCAGCTCCTAGAGGCGTTATATGAAGCGGATAATTATAATAGACGTAGGTCTTACAGTCATTCTGATTGCGGCGATAATACTTTTAATAAATGGAACAACCAGGGGGGAAGTGCCAATGGAGAGAGAATATAAAATCCCGCCTATTGATGCCGGCAGGCCTGCCGTAACGGAAACGGCCACCTTTTCTTCAGGCTGATTCTGGGGTCCTGACTCCCGGTTCGGGAGCCTCCAGGGGGTTGTCAGCACGCGAGTCGGCTATGCCGGGGGTACGACTGATAACCCGACGTACAGGAACCTCGGCGACCATTCCGAGACGATACGGATAGAGTACGACCCTTCGCAGATTTCATACGGCGACCTGCTGGACGTTTTCTGGTACAGTCATAGTCCGACCAGTCAACCGTGGTCGCAGCAGTACATGTCCATCATTTTCTATCACAACGAAGAGCAGAAAAAGCTGGCTGTAGAGAGCCGGGATAGATTGCAGGCCGAGACGGGACGAGAGATATATACAAAGATAGTCCCCGCGGCCGAGTTCTATCCAGCCGAAGACTATCACCAGAAGTACTATTTGAGGCAGCTGTCCGAGCTTGCCGACGAGTTCCGGGCGATATATCCGGATACGAACGATTTCGTAAGCTCCACCGCTGTGGCGCGTGCTAACGGGTACGCCGGCGGTTACGGCACGCCGGAGACTATGAAGGAAGAACTGGACAGCCTCGGCCTGTCTCCACGGGGCACCGAAATGGTTCTGGAGCTTGCCGGGCACGGTCTGGCGCCGGCCTGTCCGGTACGCTGAACCGGCGGCGATAGCTTCAGTCCGTTTACTGCGAGGTCGTCGCCGTTTTCACCAGGCTTACCAGCAGCTTGATTATCCTGACCAACAGGCCGATTCCGAAGCCTACCGCAATACAGATTAAGACTATCGTAACTACGACAGGCGTGGTGGTGGCGGCCACCGAGTTGGGTATGACATCGAAGTCGAAAGGAAAAACGGTGAGCAGGGTAACCACCGTGGCCAGACCGAACCCGTCGATGATGATGTGAATCGCCTGCCGGAGTATCTTCCTGTCCACGATAATCAGAACG
>DATLAD010000213.1:0-8587 GCA_035527575.1 Dehalococcoidales bacterium | reverse complement strand
GCCTCGGGGGTAACGATAGCCCCGGCACAGAACTCCACCGCCCCATCCAGGTTATTGCCCCCCAGGTCCTGCCCGGCCATCATCTGGCGAATCGCCTTCAAAAGCTGCAGCGAATCGAGGTCGAAGACTCCTTTTGCCTCCTTGTGGTCGCCCACCGGCACGGCGTCGCCGGTGAGACAGAGGACATTCCTGACGCCGCGACTGTACGCGAAGAGGAGGTCGGCCTCCAGGGCCATGCGATTGCGGTCGCGGCAGGTCATCTGCATGATGGGCTCGCCGCCCTTCTCGATGACTGCCAGGCAGCCGCCCAGAGACGGGAAGCGCATCACGGAGCTCTGGTGGTCGGTAATATTGATGGCATCCACCTTATCCTTGAGAAGGTCGATATGGTGCATCATCTTTTCCAGGTTCGTTCCCTTGGGCGGGGCGACCTCGCTGGTAATCACAAACTTACCGGATTCAAGGGCTTCTTTAAAACGAGATACCATCATCCTTACCCCCTCAAAAAATCCTGTTTCCTTCGAAGTCAAAGACTTTTTTGAAATGTAATGAAAACATCTTTACCCCATTAAGTGATTTTGACAGACCTCGGCCTGGGCACGATGTGATGATTGCGGGGCGGCTGGTACCGCCGCATCAGGTCGAGCCTGCCCTGCTCTTTCAGACGATTATAGATGAGAGTCCAGGCGCAATCTTTCTCTTTATCGACCTCGCACCTGCCGTTGTTGGTGCCGCCGCAGGGGCCGTTGACCAGTCCCTTGTGGCAGGCGGTAATAGGACAGACCCCGGCCATCTCGCCGAGAAGGCACTGGCCGCACTGGGCGCACGCCTCGCGGAAGTAGCCGGGCGTTTCCTCCACGCCGATGAACAGGGTATCCACGGCCGGAATTATCGGTTTATCGATATACAGGTTCATCCGGTGCACGCCCAGGGCGCAGCTCATCGAGAGAATGGCGTCGGCGCTGCGGATGAACTGCTCGCTCTCCTTCATAGCCGCCTCGGTCATGTCATCGCAGGCAGTGGGAATAACCGTCGAGCCGGTAACGCGTTTTCCCATTTCCTGGAGGCGACCCTTCATCTCCTCGACCTGGTCGATGCCGCCGGTCTTGGTCATGGTGGTGCAGGTGCCGCAGCCGACCACGAATATTCTATCCAGGCCTTGAAGACTCTTTTGAATATCCTCTACCGATTTCTGCCTGGTTATAGATTTCATAACGAACCCTCCCGTTTCTATTCGTCATTGCGAGCGTAGCGAACCAATCCGTTTCCCCATGGTGGCGGATTGCTTCGGTCTTCGCCCTCGCAATGACGTGATAAGTACATATCCCTTAGCTAACCTTCTAAATCACACCTCAGGCAACGCTTCGCTTCCCGCCTGGCGATATCCCCGGTGAAACCCAGCTCAATTTCCGTGAAACTCGCCCTTCTCTCCGCCAGCGGCAGCGTCCGTACCGCCGTCCGGGGTTTGGTCTCCCATGCATCCTCAAGCTCCGGAGCCCTGGCTCCTTCAATCACCTTAGCTTTACGGTCGTATATCTCGACCCGCGAATTATCTCTCCTGAGGAACTTGTCGATAGCGATAGCCCCCCTCCTCCCGGCGGCAATGGCATTGACAACCATGTCCGGCCCGGTGACGAAGTCGCCGCCGGCAAAGACGCCGGGAACATTGGTTGCCAGGGAATTACTATCGACCACCAGCGTCTCCCACCGGGTGCGCTCCAGAGCGCTGTCCTGGGGAAGGAAAGAAAGGTCGGGCGCCTGCCCCACGGCGGCAATGACCGTATCCGCTGCGGTGGTGAACTCAGAGCCGGTGATGGGAATGGGGCGGCGCCGGCCGCTTTCGTCGGGGTCTCCCAGCTTCATACGGGTGCATTGCAGGCCGGTTACCTTCCAGTCGTTGCTGGTTATCCGGGTCGGGCTGGAGAGGAAATTAATCCTGACGCCCTCGGCGACGGCCTCCTCATACTCCACATCGGACACGGGCATTTCATCGCGCGACCGGCGGTAATAGATGCTGGTTTCATCGGCGCCGAGGCGCAGAGCAGTCCGGGCGGCATCCAGGGCCACGTTGCCACCCCCGATGATAGCCACGCTTTTGCCCACCTTTACCACCCGGCCCAGCCGGACATCCCGGAGAAATCTCAGGCCGTAGTAAAGCCCTTCGATATCCTCGACTTCTCCCGGTATGCCCAAACGCTGGCTCCGCTGGGCGCCGGCCGCAATAAAGACGGAGGCGAAGCCGTCTTTTTTCAGGTCCTCCACGGTGAAATTGGTATTAATCGGGGTATTGTACTTTATCTCCACCCCCCGCTTCACGATATAATCGATATCCTGCTGGATGGCGACACTCGGCAGGCGAAACTCAGGTATGGCTACCGAGAGCATCCCACCGCCCACGGGGAGGGCTTCGAAGACCGTCACCGGGTAGCCCGACTGCGCCAGAAAGTAGGCACAGGCAAGGCCGGTGGGTCCCGCCCCCACCACGGCTATCTTCTCTTTCCTTGTTTTCGGGAACGGCTTAATTTCCCCGATTTCGGAGCCGTGTTCCGCATACCAGTCGGCGGCAAAGCGCTTCAGCGTCCTGATGGCCACGGGTTCGTCCAGCTCACCGCGCCGGCACCGGCCCTCACAGGGGTGGTGGCAGATACGACCGCAGACGGCGGCGAAAGGATTGCGCTCCCGGATGGTCTCGATAGCCGCCTGATAGTCGCCATCGGCGATATAGGCCACATACCTGGGGATATTGATGCCTGCGGGGCAGGTGTGCTGGCAGGGCGATATCATCAGGGCTTCGCAGACCGCCGCCGGGCACTTCTTCTCACGGATGTGTGCTTCGTACTCGTCGCGAAAGTACTTGATAGTGGAAATAACCGGGTTGGGGGCCGTCTGCCCCAGGCCGCAGAGTGAGCATTCCTTGACCGTTTTGGCGATGGAAAGCAGGGCATCGATATCCTCGTCGCGTCCTTTGCCCTCGGTGATTCTTGTCAGTATCTCCAGCATCTGCCGGGTGCCGAGCCGGCACGGCGTGCATTTGCCGCAGGACTCGGCCTGGGTGAAACTGATAAAATACCTGGCTATTTCAACCATGCAGTTGGCTTCGTCCATGACCACCATGCCGCCGGAGCCCATGATTGAGCCCAGGCTTGCCAGCGTTTCGTACTCGATGGGTGATTCGATAAAACGGGCGGGAATACAGCCCCCCGAAGGTCCGCCGGTCTGCACCGCCTTGAGTCGGCGCCCCTGCGGGATGCCGCCCCCCACTTTATAGACGATGTGGGATAGCGGCGTGCCCATAGGCACCTCGACCAGCCCGCTGTTGGCGATTTTACCGGTAAGAGCGAACACGGCCGTGCCCCGGCTCTTCTCGGTGCCGATGCCGGCAAACCAGTCGGCACCTTTTTCGATAATTACCGGGACGGTAGCCAGCGTTTTTACATTATTTATGATGGTCGGTTTACCATCGAGGCCGGAATTAGCCGGGAAGGGCGGGCGGGGGCGGGGCATGCCGCGCCGGCTTTCGATAGAAGCTATCAGCGCCGTCTCCTCTCCGCAGACGAAAGCGCCGGCGCCTTCCATAATATGCACCGTTAAGTTAAAATCAGAGCCGAGGATGCCTTTACCCAGGAATCCTTTCTCCTGCGCCTGTTTCAGCGCCGTATGCAGGCGATTCACCGCCAGCGGGTACTCGGCGCGGACATAGATGTAGCCCTCGCTGGCGCCGATGGCATAAGCGCCAATGGCCAGGCCCTCCAGGACGGCGTGCGGGTCGGCCTCTAAAATAGAGCGGTCCATAAAGGCACCGGGGTCGCCCTCGTCGGCATTGCATATCATATACTTCTGGTCGCCGGCGGCTTTACGGCAGAACTCCCACTTGGTACCGGTGGGGAAACCGGCTCCGCCCCGACCCCGCAAACCGGAACGCTTTATCAGGTCGATTACCTCTTCCGGCTTCATCATGAAGACGACTTTCTTGAGCGACTGATACCCACCCCGCTCGAGATAATCATCAATCCGCTCCGGATTGATATGCCCGCAGTTGTGCAGGACGACACGCTCCTGTTCCTGATAGAATGTAATATCCGAGTATTTCGGTATCGCTTCGCCGGTCGTGGGGTCGTGGTAGAACAGGCGCTCAACCGGCTGACCGTCGCGGAGGTGTGAAGTGACGATGTCAGCAGCATCGTCTACATCGATATGGGTGTAGAAAACGCCGTCGGGTTCCACCACGACGTTGGGGCCCTGCTGGCAGAAGCCGTGACAGCCGGTAAAGTCAATCTCGGCTCCCGTCACACCCTGTTTTTTCAGTTCTACTCTGAGAGCCTCATAGACAGCATCGCCGCCACCCGAAACGCATCCGGTACCACGACAGACCAACACCCTGCGCTTTCGCGGCATGTTACTCCTTCCCGCTCCTGTCAAACAGCCGGGCTACTTTCTTGGGATTCATACTGCCGTGGGCCTCTTTATTAATCATGAGGTTTGGCGCCAGCGCGCATACACCGATACAGGCGACCGTCTCCAGTGTGTACTCCATATCCTCGGTGGTCTCCCCCTCCTCAATACCCAGGTGTTGCCTGACCAGTTTCAGGATGGACTTGCCGCCGCGCACGTGACAGGCGGTACCCCGGCAGACCCTGACGATATTTTTACCCCGCGGCTCGGTATAAAGCTGCTCATAAAACGTTATCACCGCCTGCACCTGGCTCGGGAACATACCCAGAGCGCCGGCAATGACGGGTATGCTCTCGGGGGGAATATAGCCGACCTTCCCCTGAATCTCCTGGACCAGGGGTATCAGCGGCCACCTTTGCCCCCGGTAGCCAGCGATGATTTTCTCTATCTGTTTTATATTGACTTCAGGCGATTTCTTAGTTTTAGGCATTACCGGCAGTCCTTTCCAGCCTCACGGCACATGACTTGAGCGCCGGGGCTCTGGCCTGTGGGTCGAGAACGGTATTAAATAACTCGTAAACGGGGCTGCCCGGGAAAGATATCGGCATAAAGAGCAGGCCGCGGGGCAGCGTGTTGCTGACTTTAGCGGCCGTTAGCAGCTTTCCCTGCGCCGATATAACATTAACGATATCGCCGTCACCGATACCCAGGTCGGCGGCGTCAGCATCACTGACTTCGATATAGGCTTCCGGGGAGAACCGACTCAACCGGGCCGACCGCGAGCTCCGCGAGCCTGTGCCGAAGTGGTACCGGCAGGAGCCGGCCATCAGGGTGAAAGGATAACCGTCCGTGGCTACACCTGCCGGGGGACTGTATTCCACCGGGGAAAACCGCCCGAACCCACTGGGGAATAGCCCTTTATGGAGACGCCTGGTCCCGTGGCTGTTGCTTTCGACGTCGCCCCAGTCCAGGCCCATAGAATCGGTATCGGCGTAGGCAACGTGACGGTAGAATGGCACCATATCTTCGATTTCCTCCATGACCTCCTGGTGAGAAGAGTAAGGCATCGGCGAACCCATCGCCTCCGCCAGTCGGAGAAGCATCTCCACATCCGGGAGGCTATCGCCGGCGGGTGCGATGGCCTGGCGCAGTCGTTGTACCCTCCCCTCGAAGTTGGTAAATGTCCCCTCTTTCTCGGCGAAGCTGGCCGCCGGCAGAACCACCGAGGCAAACTTTACCGTCTCCGTCGGGAACATATCCGCGACCACCAGAAAGTCCAGGGAAGACAGGGCTTTCTTCACCAGAGCCGGCTGTGGGAAGCTGGCGACCGGGTTTTCGCCCATGATGAGCATCCCCTTGACCGTTCCTTCCCTGGCCGCCTCCATCATTTCCAGAGCCGAAAGTCCGGCTTCAACCGGCAAAGAGCAACCCCAGCGCTCCTCGAACCTCTTTCTGTTTTGAGCTTCATCGACGCTCTGGTAGCCGGGCAGGAAACCGGGCAGGGCGCCCATGTCACAGGCCCCGTGGGCATTATTTTCCCGCTGCAAGGCGAAGATGCCGCCGCGCCGTCCGGTATTCCCGGTGAGCATGGCCAGATTGGCAATGGCGGCGACGGCGGCGGTCCCGGAGACATGCTGAGTAATCCCGTTCCCGTAAACAATAGAGGCCTCTTCGGCCCCGGCCAGGAGGCGGGCAGCCATCTGTACATCCTTTTTAGGAACACCGGTTACATCTTCGACGTAGCCGGGGGTATAATTTTGCAGACTCTTCGCCCAGCCGGCATAGTTGTCCGTCATGCGGGTAACGAACTCAACATCAAGCTTCTTTTCGTCGATGATTACCCTGGCCAGACCGTTCAGCAAAGCAACATCCGTACCCACTCCGGGCCTGAGCCAGAGGCCGGCGAATTGAGTGAGAGGGGTATCACGGGGGTCGATGACGATGAGCTCCGCCCCCTTGAACCTGGCCGCCCCCTTGAACCTGGCCGCCCGCTTGATGGCATAAGCCACTGCCGGCGCCGAGATTTCCGGGTTGGCGCCGATGACCATGATAACCCGCGACCTTTCCAGGTTATCGAGCGAACCGGTCGTGCCGGCGTAGCCTATGGAAGCTCCCAGACCCGTGCGACTGGCCGCGCTGTAAAGTCGGCTGCCGTTGTCGATATTGTTCGTGCCCAGCACGCCACGTGCGAACCTCTGGAGTAAATAGTTCTCTTCATTGGTGCACCTGGAGGAGCCGAAGACGGCCAGGGCGCCGGCACCATGCTCTTTTTTAATTTGCCTGAAAGCATCGGCCACCCGTGACAGCGCCTCTTCCCAGGTGGTTTCCTGGAACTCTCCGTCCGCCTTAATCAGCGGATGGCGCAATCTCTGCGGACTGTAAATAAAATCGTACCCGTAGCTCCCGCGGACACAGAGAGCCCCCCGGTTCACCGGGCTCTCCACGGCCGGCCTGGACTGGACAATTCTACCGTCTTTAACGCCCAGACAGATGGTGCAGCCGCAGCCGCAATAAGGGCATACCGTGGTGACCACGGTCGTCGCGGTGCCGGAGTAGACTCTCTCCTTCTCCATGAGGGCGCCGGTGGGGCAGATAGCCACGCAGGCACCGCAGAAGGTGCATTCGGACTTTTCCAGCGGCATATCGTTCAGCGTCGCGGCTTTGACCATGGTGCCTCGGTGGATGTAATCGATAGCCCCTTCCACGACCAGTTCCTGGTCGACCCTGATACACTTACCGCACATGATGCACTTGGAGAGGTCACGTTCGATAAAGGGATTGACCTCTTCGATGACATCAAGCTGGGGGATTCTCTGAAACTCAATGAGACCGATGCCCATCTCCGCGGCCAGCTTACGCAATTGACAGCGGTTGCCCTTGTCGCAGACAAGACAGGAATCGGGGTGACTGGCCAGCATGAGCTCGAGGATTTTCTTGCGGTGTTCCAACACCCTCGGCGAGTTGGTGTTGATAATCATTCCCGGCGATATCGGAGAAACGCAGGAAGCCAGCAGGGCGCCGTTCCGTTCGTCTTCCACCAGGCAAAGTCGGCAGGCGCCCGTCGAGGCGAGGTTGGGGTCGTGACAGAGAGTAGGTATGTAAACGCCGGATTCCCGTGCCAGGTCAAGAATCGTCGTTCCGGCATAACCGCTTACCTCTACCCCGTTTAATATTATAGTAACTGATTCCACTCATGCACTCCGCTGACTCTAGCGATGCGGTTGGAGCGATTCTATCCATGACTGGTCGCCCCGGGCTACCGAGCGTATTCCGGTTAAAAGCCGGGAACTGGCAGCCGCTTTAGGAATAAACCCCACCGCCCCTGCCTGACGGCTGGCCAGGACGTTCTCTTCGTCGTCGTATTGCGTCAGCATCAGGACCTTAGAAGACTTGCATTTGCGGCATATCTCTTTGGCAGCGTCCAGTCCGTTCATCACCGGCATGACGATATCCATTACCACCACGTCCGGCAAAAGTTCCACCGTCTTTTCCAGCGCTTCCTTGCCGTTGACCGCCTCGCCGACCACCTGCATATCTCGCTGCAGTGTAAGGACGGACCTTATACCGTCCCTGACCACCGCATGGTCATCCACGATTAATACCCGTATCTTCTTGGTTGCCCTGTCCAGCAGTTTCTGGATACGCGGTATCAGGGCTACCGGTTCTACAGGCTTGGCCAGAAAGTCCTCGGCGTCACATTGCATCCCTTCGTCCATCCTCCAGCCCTTGAGCAACTGTTTGTCCGGCGAGGCATTGATAACCATGATGGGCAGGTTGCTGAATCCCAGAGTCTGCTTCATCCACTTGTGGAACAGGAAGGCGTCGCCACGGGGCATGATGGTGCCCAGGACAATCATGTCAGGCTCATGGGAGCGAACCATTTTCTCAGCCTGCTCGCGGTCATTGGCTGTGACTACCGCGTAGGTTTGATTTTCCAGGGTCTTTTTAAGGTCTTCTGCGAAATCAAGGTCATCATCAACAATAAGAATCGTTGTTTTCTTTTCCATTTCAAGCCTCCTTTCACCGGAAGAGCCTATAAAAAAACTATAAGCCTTAGAGGAATAAATTAAAATGGGGAATTTACCCCGATGGTCGCGGTTGAAACCCTTGAATTTCACGGAATTTTCCCTCGGAAAAAGAAGGCCTATCCCCATTCATTTCATGGCTTTACCTCACCCCTGACCCCTCTCCAACC
>DATLAD010000212.1:0-3649 GCA_035527575.1 Dehalococcoidales bacterium | reverse complement strand
TCGGGTGACAGGTAAGGATATTATTATACCGTCATTCCCAACTTGATTGGGAATCCAGGAACATCCGGATTCCCGCTTTCGCGGGAATGACAAACCTTGAGAGTAATATAAAATGGGCAAGACACTAGCAGAAAAGATATTAAGCGAAAAGTCCGGCACTGATGCAAAAGCCGGGGATATCGTTATTGCTAAAGTGGACCTGAGCTTCGTGCAGGACACCACCGGGCCGCTGACCGTCCGGCAATTCCAGTCGAGCAGCATGAGCACGCTGGCTAACCCGGACAGGACGGTGCTATTCATCGACCACGCGGCGCCGAGTCCCAACGCCAACCTCTCCAACGACCATATCCTGCTGCGGGACTTCTCCCGGCGGAGCGGCTGCATATTATCGGAAGCCGGCGCCGGCGTCTGCCACCAGATAGTCGCCGAGGCCTATGCCCGGCCGGGCGACGTGGTAGTCGGGGCGGACTCACACACGGTAACGGCGGGGGGGCTGGGGGCTTTCGCCACGGGCATGGGGTCTTCGGACGTGGCGGTGGCCTTCGGGCTGGGCAGGACATGGTTCCGCGTGCCGGAGACTTTTAAAATAGAGGTCACGGGCGATTTTCAGAAAGGGGTCTCGGCTAAAGACCTTATCCTGCACCTTATCGGCAAAATCGGAGCGGACGGCGCCACGTACAAAGCCCTGGAGTTCCACGGCGACGCCATCAGGAAGATGAGCATGAGCGGGCGCTTCACCATCGCCAACATGGCGGTGGAGGCGGGGGCCAAGGTGGGTCTTTTCGCGTCGGATGAGACGACGCGCGAGTATCTCGCGGCGGAGGGGCGGGGTAATGACTATAAAGCGCTGGCCCCTGATGCCGATTCTACCTATGAAAAAACGATTATAATCGATGCAACGAAACTCGAACCGACCGTTTCCCGACCCCATACCGTGGATAACACGGCCCTGGCCAGGGAGCTTAAGGGTACGAAAATACAGCAGGTGGTCATCGGCACCTGCACGAACGGTCGGCTGGAAGATTTAGCCATAGCCGCGACCATTTTAAAGGAGAAGAAGCCGGCCAGGGGAGTCAGGCTGATAATCGCACCAGCCTCAAGGCGCGTCCTGCTGGATGCTATCGAGTCGGGCTATATCAGGGACTTCGTGGAAGCGGGGGCCATTATCCTGCCGCCCGGCTGCGGTCCCTGTCTCGGGCTGCACCAGGGGACACTCGGCGACGGGGAATCGTGTCTTTCCACGGCCAACCGTAACTTCGAGGGACGCATGGGAAATCCGAAAAGTTTTATTTATCTCGGCAGTCCGGCCACGGCGGCGGCTTCGGCGCTGACGGGAGAGATTACCGACCCCCGGGAGGTGATGTAGATGCTGAGAGGCAAGGCCCATAAATTCGGCGACGGCATCTCCACCGACCATATCATACCGGGTCGGTACGCGCACCTGCGCAGCAACCTGCCGGAGCTCGCCAGGCACGTTATGGAGGATGCCGACGTGAATTTCGTGAAAAAAGTGAAGGCGGGCGACTTCGTGGTCGGCGGGAGCAACTTCGGGCTGGGGTCGAGCCGCGAACACGCTCCGCTGGTTATCAAGATGGCGGGGGTCAGCGCCATACTGGCGAAAAGCGTGGCGAGAATCTTCTTCAGAAACGCCATCAACCTGGGACTGCCGGTGCTGATATGCGATACGGATAGGATAGACGACGGCGACGAGCTCGAAGTTGACCTTGCGGAGGGGACGGTGCGGGATAAGACCAACGGTAGCCTGCTTACCTTCGGGAGGATACCGGAAGTAATGCTCAATATCCTCAACGAGGGCGGGCTGATACCTTATATACAGAAACACGGCGATATAAATTTATAACTCCCAATTCACGTCATTCCCACGAAAGTGGGAATCCAGAGAGGTCAATAGCATTCTAAAACCATCTTATGTTTATATTCTGGCCAGTAAACGGAACGGGACACTTTATATTGGAGTGACGGAAGACCTTATAAAACGTGTTTACGAACATAGGAACAACCTTGTAGACGGATTTACGAAAAAATATAATATACACAAATTAGTCTATTATGAACAGTGTGATAATATTGAATCAGCTATCCTTCAAGAAAAACGGTTGAAGAAATGGAATCGGAAGTGGAAACTCGAATTGATTGAAAGGCGTAATCCCGATTGGAAAGACCTATGTGAAGATATTATTCAGTGATGGATTTCTGGATTCCCAATCAAGTTGGGAATGACGTGTTTTTTGTTTGTATTATGGAACAAGATTGGGAAATGACATAGAGAGAGGGTAGATAATTGGCTTACACTATTACGCTTATTCCCGGCGATGGCGTCGGGCCGGAGATTTCCGAGGCTACCAGGAGAGTGCTGGAAGCCACGGGGGTTAAATTTAAGTGGGAACTGGCCTATGCCGGCGCCGAGGTCATGGAAAAATACGGCACGCCCCTGCCCGACTCCGTGCTGGAATCGATACGGAAAAACAAAGTAGCCATCAAGGGGCCGGTGACGACGCCGGTGGGGACGGGCTTCCGCAGCGTCAACGTCGCCCTGCGTAAGGCTTTAGACCTCTATGCCTGCGTCCGCCCCTGCAAGACTTATCCCGGAGCCCCGACCCCCTTTGATGATGTGAACATCGTCATCGTCAGGGAGAACACGGAAGACCTCTACGCGGGGGTCGAGTTCGAGAAAGGGACCGCCGAGGCCGGCGAGCTAATCGACTTCATCAACAGCAAGAAAGGCGATGTTATCAAGAGTGATTCCGGCCTGAGCATCAAGATGATTACCGAATCGGGCAGCCGCCGCATTATCAAATACGCCTTCGAGTATGCCCGCAGGTACGGACGCAAGAAGGTAACGGCCACGCAGAAAGCCAACATCATGAAATATTCCGACGGCCTTTTCCTCTCGGTGGCGCGGGAGGTGGCTTCAAAATACCCGGATATCGAGTTTCAGGAGGCGCTCATCGACAACCTCTGCATGCAGCTGGTAAGAAGGCCGCAGGAATACGACGTCATCGTCGCCCCCAATCTCTACGGGGATATCATCTCCGACCTCTGCGCGGGACTGGTCGGCGGACTGGGCCTGGCTCCCGGCGCCAACATCGGCGATGAGATAGCCCTCTTCGAGCCGACACATGGCAGCGCCCCCAAATATACCGGCCAGAACCGGGTCAACCCGATGGCCATGATGTTATCCGGGGTGTTAATGCTGCGTTACATTGGCGAGGTAAAAGCCGCCGACCGACTCGAAAAAGCCATCGCCGCGGTTATAAAAGAGGGCAAGAGCGTCACCTACGATATGAAGTCGCACCGGGACGACCCGTCAGCCGTCGGCACATCGCAGGTAGCCGATGCTGTTATCAAGAAGCTAAAATAATCCTTTTACAATAAATGGGTCGCCTATTAGAATTGTCAATAACGAAGCACGAGGAGGACTGTAATGGACAAAAAAGAGATACTGGCATTCATCACCAAAAATCCTATTGCTTACATGGCTACCGTGGAAGGCAACAAGCCGCATGTCCGCGCCATGGGGACATTTCGGGCGGATGAAAACGGTATTATATTTTCCATGCAAGGGAATAAAGACGTTTATAAACAGCTGGCCAACAATCCTGAAACTGAATTATGTTATTATGCCGAT
>DATLAD010000211.1:0-3955 GCA_035527575.1 Dehalococcoidales bacterium | reverse complement strand
CAGTTAAATAAAGGAGGCGAAAACCGTTAATGAAGAAAAGATTATTATTCATCGCATTAACCCTTATTATCATCAGCGGGTTACTTATTGCCAGTTGTGCTGAACCCGCACCCGCACCGGCACCCGCACCCGCACCAGCACCCGCACCGGCACCGGCACCGGCTCCCGCCCCTGCACCGGCACCGGCTCCAGCCCCTGCACCGGCTCCAGCCCCTGCACCGGCTCCCGCTCCAGCTCCAGCAAAGCCGGTATTACCAGCCGAATTCGCTAATGGGGTCTATGGCGGCACCCTGAGGTATATTGCGGCGGCAGGCCCGCAGTCGATTGGTGGTTTCCGGGGAGGCCCCGCTGACCTCGGCGCCACGCTCTGGGGTCTCAACGCCCTGATGGACGCCACCGCTGACAGGACCAAGGGGAACGGCCTGGAGGCAGTGCTGTGTTCCAGTGTTGACGACGATGTCGCCAATAAGAAGATTGTCTTCCACCTGAAGCCGGGCCTTGTGTTCCATGATGGGTCCGCGATAACGTCCGACGTTTGTATCTGGGGCTTTCAGCGAATGATAGACGCCGGACGACTGCAGTACTTCAACTACTTCGAGGGAATCGATAAAATCGACAACCTTACCTTCCAGATTCGCTATAACGAGTACACCAACCAGCTTATCCAGAGCTGGGGATGGTTCTTCCCGCGCTCCAAGGATGCCTTCGATAAAGGCACGGGCGGAAGCACCGACGCCATTGTACAACGGGATTGGGATGAAACCCACCTGGTCGGCGCCGGCCCCTTCAAGCTGGTAGAGTACGTACGTGACTCCCATATGACATGGGAGAAGTTCGATAAGTACTGGGCCGCTCCCCTTCCGTATCTTGACCGTGTTGAAATCCGCTATATTCCCGACCCCGTGACCGCCCAGGCCATCATGGAGGCGGGAGAGGCGGACTACTGGGGCACTGCTCCCGCCATAGCCCAGAAAGATCTGATCTCCAAGGGCTACAAAAAGATAAGCGGCTGGGTCGGCCTTGTCTACAGCGTCTGGCCCAATACTTCAGACCCCACCTCCGTCTGGAACGATGTAAATCTGCGCTACGCTCTGGACTATGCCCTGGATAAGCCGGCCATTGCCAAGGCCATCGGCGGCGGTTTATGGGTGCCCCTGTTGCAACTGGCACCCCCCGGCGAGTGGGGCTACGACCCGCAATATCCGGAGCGCAAGTATAACCCGGCGAAAGCCAGAGAGCTGCTGACCGCGGCCGGCTACCCCAATGGACTCAAGACCACGCTGCTGGTCAATGCCACCTCTACCGCTGACGCGGATGCCGCTACGGCCATCAAGCAGTATCTCGATGCCGTGGGGATTCAGACCGATCTGGACCTTGCCGACCCCGGCCGGTTCTTCGGTACAGTCTGGGGTCAAGCCGCTCCGGGCCTGTCACTCATGTGGTCGGGTATGGATATCACCCACCTGCTCACCTACATGCGCTGGTTCAGCACCGACCCGTTCACCGACCTGGTCTATCTGGGCCATACCGATGAACAGAGGGCGATAGATGAGGAGGCCAAGGCCATTCCGGATGCCGTCGGCCAGAAGGTAGCCACCGAGAAGGCGTTCAAGTACCTGAACGATAGCGGCAGGTTGGTCCCTGTCTTCCAGCTTCCTTCTGTGGCGATAGTGCAACCCTACGTCCACAGCCAGCAGTTCCAACAGGGTTTTGTCCGCTGGCAGCAAGAACTGGTCTGGATGGAAAAACACTAGGTAACATGCTATAATGGCTGGGTGGTTCGCCCGTAACAGATGAATATCGGAAGACAATGGCGAACCACCCAGCAGCGTAAAGAAACAGAGAATATCTACACGTTGAGAGACTGCATGTCCCAGCGGTGTGGGGTGGCGGTTGGGGGGTTTGTGTTAGCCCGTATATATGCCAAAGTGAGGACTGAATTTTAAGATGGGCACATATATAATACGGCGACTCATAATAGCCCTGATTATCATCCTGATAGTCTCCCTGATTGTTTTCTTTTCCATACGTCTTCTGCCCGGTGACCCGCTGATTATTTTCCTCGGGAACCAGGCCACACAGGGGGGAATATCATCGATGGAACTGGAACGTCTCCGGGAGGAGTACGGGCTGAACGACCCCATCATGGTGCAGTACGGTAACTGGCTGTGGGGAATCCTCCGTGGCGACCTGGGAGATTCACTGTACTACCACGAGGATGTCGGCAAACTCATGGCCGACCGTTTCCCCATTACATTGCATTTGGGGTTACTGGCTTTTGGCATCAACATTGTCGTCGGTGTCATAATGGGATTGGCGGCAGCTATAAGGCGTGGCACCTGGATAGACGCCGTTTCCACAACTCTGGCCAATATCGGCGTTTGCATCCCGGTTTTCTGGCTGGCGATACTTATGATATACCTTTTCGGCCTCAAGCTCAGCTGGCTGCCCATCGCCGGCTACACTTCCCCCTTTAAGGATTTCTGGATGAACACACAGCAGATAGTCATGCCGGTTTTTTGCATGGCCATCACGATGATGGCGACTACGGCGCGTTTGTCGCGGTCAAGCATGCTCGAGGTTACCCGCCAGGACTACATCCGCACCGCCTGGTCCAAGGGATTGAAAGAACGCACCGTCATCATAAGGCACGCCCTTAAAAACGGCCTCATCCCGGTGATTACCCTGCTGGGTATCGGTCTCGGCATGGTTTTTGCCGGCTCGGTGCTTGTCGAGACAATCTTCGCCATCCCCGGCGTCGGCAGGCTGCTGGTGACCAGCATCTTCGCCCAGGACTACGTGGTCATACAGTCAGGCACGCTGGTAATTGCCCTGATAATCATATTAACCAATCTGCTCGTCGATATATCCTACGGCTGGCTTGACCCCAGGATTCGGTACGGCTAGGAGACCTGTAATTATGACAGATGCAACCACAACCGTCGAAGGATTCCAGGAAGCGCCACCCCGCGTCAGCGAATGGCGACGGTTCTGGAGGGTGTTCTTGCAACGCCGGATTGTCATTTTCGGCCTGGTTATTTTATTTTTACTTGTATTCTCCGCCATCTTCGCCGATGTTTTAGCTCCGCATGATGCCTTCCGGGGGAATCTGGCTGATTCACTGCTTACACCGAACAGTACCTACTGGCTGGGCACGGATCTTCAGGGCAGAGACACGTTGAGCCGCCTCATTTTCGGCACGAGGACGGCCCTGATGGTAGGCTTCGTAACGGTGGGGATTGCCGCTTCCATCGGCTTTACCCTGGGGTTAATCGCCGGGTACTTCGGCGGAATTCCCAGTATGATTATTATGAGGATAATGGACGCGCTCATGGGCTTCCCGATGCTGATACTGGCCATGCTCCTGGCAGCCATCCTCGGGGGCGGTATCCAGAACGTAATTATCGCCCTTAGCATCGCCACGTTGCCCGGATACGCCAGGGTAATGAACGGGCTGACCCTCAGCATCCGGGAAAACGATTATATTATGGCCGAGCGGTCTATGGGGGCCCGTAACCTGCGCATCATGCTCAGCCATATCGTGCCGAATGCCCTGCCGCCTATGATTGTGCTCGTAACGCTGCAGCTGGGCGGTCTTATCATGGCCGAGGCTGCCCTGAGCTTCCTCGGCATCGGCATCAAGCCTCCGGGTGCGGCCTGGGGCGCTATGGTCAACGACGGCTACAAGTATTTAACGATGAATCCTGTGCTTTCCTTCGCACCCGGCATCGCCATCATGCTGGTCGTCTTTGCCTTCAACATGGTGGGAGACGGGCTGAGGGATGCCCTTGACCCGAGGTTGAGGGGTATACTATAATTTAAGGAACGTAAAATGGCGGAATTATTAAAAGTTAACAACCTGGTAACTCAATTCAAGACCGAGAGCGGCCTGGTCAAGGCCGTTGACGGCGTTTCCTACTATATCGACGAGCAGGAAATCATCGGCCTCGTGGGC
>DATLAD010000210.1:0-11491 GCA_035527575.1 Dehalococcoidales bacterium | reverse complement strand
AGAGATGGCAAAGAATCAAATCAAATTATCGATGCTGCCGATAATGCATTGTATCATGCTAAACGAAATGGTCGTAACCAGAGTTATCAATATAAAGGTTAAATATATGGGCAGTCATCACATATCGAACGCGGGCTGCAGTTAAGAACGTATTTACAGCAAAATAAAAATCCCCGACTTTTTTAGGGTCGGGGATTTATCATTTTTACTTTAAATAGTCTTAAAGTCCGGCAGCCTTGATGATATCCGGCACCTTTTTCTCCCAGCCGATGGCCATGATGTGCACACCCTGGCAGAGGGGCTGCAGCTGCTTGATAAGGTCGGCGCAAATCTGTATGCCGGTCTTCTCCCTGTCTTCTTTAGGGGCCTCGGCCATTTTCTGGATAAGCTCTTCGGGCACGAAGACACCGGCTACGTTCGAGTTCATGTACCGGGCCATACCGGCGGACTTCAGCGGTATAACGCCAGCCAGGATGGGCACCTTGAACTTCTCCACCCTCTTCATGAACTTGGCGAAGTGACCGGCATCATAGACTGCCTGGGTCTGGATGAACCGGGCGCCGGCGGCAACCTTTCTCTCCAGCTTGGCAATCTGGAGCTCCATGGAGGCTTCGGTGTCCGACTCCACTTTCACCACCGCGCCGGGGAAGAAAGACGTCTTGCCCTTGAGCTCGTTCCCGTTGATATCGGTGCCGTTGTTCAACTTGCTGATGGCTTGCAGCAAAGTCACGGAATCCAGGTCGTAAACAGGCATGGCTTCCGGGTGGTCGCCGAGTTGCGGCAGGTCTCCGGTAATGGAAAGGACGTTTTTAATCCCCAGCACCCAGGCGCTGAGAAGGTCGGACTGTAAGGCGATGCGATTACGGTCGCGGCAGACCACCTGGTAAATTGGGTCCAGCCCCTTCTGCACCAGTATATGCGAGGTCACCAGAGAGCCCAGCCGCATCACCGAACTCTGCTGGTCGGTGACATTGGCGGCATCCACCTTGCCCTTGAGAAGCTCGGCGTTTTCCTCTATCTCGTGGATATCGGTCCCTTTCAGCGGGCCGACCTCGCAGGTTATGACATACTTTCCTGACTCCAGTTTCGATTGCAGGCTCACTTTACCTTCACCTCCTGGTCGTGATTCTCCAGCGCGTAGCGCGAGGTGGACATCATCTCCGGCCGGGCCATCAACTTGCCATGGTCCAGCGGGTCGATGGCTATCATCAGCTTGGCCAGCTGGTTCTTGGATTTAAGTCGATTATAAATCAGCTCCCAGCCGCAGTCCCGGTCGGGTGAAAGCTCGCACTTCCCGTTGGATGCGCCGCCACAGGCGCCGCTGACCAGGCTCTTGGTGCAGGCGGTGAGGGGGCAGATGCCGCCGGTATAGTCCAGCAGGCACTGGCCGCACTCCTTGCACCGCTCGCTGCCCTTCCACTCCCCGCGGCTGCCGCCCAGGTTAACGGTATTACAGGCCGGGTGACAGACCTTGTTGACCGAGGCCGCCACCGCCTGAACGCCGATACCGCAGGTCATGACGAGGATGGAATCGGCGGCCGCTACCTGGTCGACTTTACCCCTCAGGCCCGACTTGACCAGGGCTTTCTCGCAGAGGAAATCGATAACCTTGGTCCCGGTCACCTTCTTCCCGGCTTCTTCAAGCTTCTTCCTCATTTCCTCGACCTGGACGGGGCCGCCGCTGCCCGAAGACTGGGCGCAGCCGTTGCAGCCCAGTATAAAAACGCTCTTCTCCCCCTCCAGATAGTCCGCAATTTCTTCAAACGGCTTTTGCTCTGATAAAATCATCTCTCCTCCTTAAAAGGCTACACTACCCTGAACTGACCGAGGTCTCGACCTTTAGGTGTGACGACGTGGATGGAACAGGCCAGGCAGGGGTCAAACGAGCGGATGATACGCACGATTTCAAAGGGGTTTTTCTCGTCCTTGACCCTGGTGCCGATGATAGCCTGCTCGATAGGCCCGTGCTGACCTTTATCGTCCATCGGGCCAACGTTCCAGGTGGTGGGTACGACGCACTGGTAGTTGGCAATCTTCTTGTCCTTTATCTCTATCCAGTGTCCCAGGGCGCCGCGGGCGGCATCGGTAAGCCCCATGCCCGTGGCTTCATCGGGAATCTCGTATTCAACATAGGTCGGCTCGCCGGGTTTGAGCTGGAGTGCCCAGCCTTCCAGCTGGTCGGCGATAAACTTTGCCGAGAGGGCCCTCGCCAGGTGGCGACCGAGAACGGAGAAGAGGACAGCCGGCGAGGCTTTCAGCTTGCTCAGAGCCCCGTTCACCATCTCTTTCATCACCGGGTCACCCTTGGCGTAGGTCACGGCCACCCTGGCCAGCGGACCAACCTCGTAGACCTTGCCGTCGTAGCGCGGGGACTTTGTCCACGAGTAGGCATCCTTCTTGCCGTATTGAGGCTTCGTGTCTCCCCTGGAAGGATGAAGGCCGGATGTCGCATCTTCATACCATGAATGCTTAACGTGCTCGGTAATCTTGTCCGTGTCCAGGTCACCCGGCTTGAGGTCGCCGGAGACGGTGCCCTGCTTGAACAGCCGCTCGCGCCTGGTGTAATCCGGGCTTTTACCGTCGAGGTCAAAACTGCCGTAGGCCAGCAGGTTCCTGCAGCCAGCGCCGATTTCCGCGTAGTCTAGATAGGCGCCGGCGACCGCCAGCACATCGGGGATATAGACGTTATTAATGAAGTCCTGCAGTATTTTTATCTTCCAGATATAGGCCATGATGTTGTCGGGGGCGGGCACGCTGGTGATACCGCCGGGGACAACTCCGACGCTGTGCGGAATCTTGCCGCTGAAGATAGCCACGGCCTCATGGCCGACGCGCCGTATTTCCAGCGCTTTCACGTAGTGGGCCACGGCCTGTTGGTTAATTTCCGGCGGCAGGCGGTAATCGCCTTCGTAGCGCGGCAGGAACGGGCCGAGCTCGCCGCGGGCGATAAAGTCCTTTACCGAGTTCAGTTGAGAGTCGTTACCCTCATACCTGGCGACGTCCGCCACGTTAACGTAGTCGAGGGCGGCCAGGTGGTAGAAGTGAAGGACATGGTCCTGGGCGATATGCGCGCCCTGAATGAGATTGCGAATTATCCGGGCATTGTCCGGAATTTTATCGGCAATGCCAAAGGCGCTATCCAGGTTAAGCGTCGCCGCGATGCCGTGCGACTGCGGGCAGACGCCGCAGATACGCTGGGTGATTACCTGTGCGTCACGCGGGTCCCTGCCTCGCAGGATGATTTCCAGTCCGCGGAAAAGGTTACCGATGGTACGGGCGTCCTTGACCTCCCCGTTCTCGACCACGGCCTCGACCTTAAGGTGTCCCTCGATTCTGGTGACGGGGTCAATAACTATCTTGCCCATTATTTCTCCTCCTTGCTAGCCCAGTAAGCACCGATAGTGGGCAGTTCAACATCAACGAGTTTTTCGTAGAATGGTGCCAACTGGTCAGGGAATTCAGGCTGGGTACAGCCGTTGCACGGCGCGCCGGCGCCAATGACCCAGTTCGTGCCGCTGTTCCAACGCCTCAGGGGACAATCGGCATAGGTGATGGGCCCTTTGCAGCCGAGCTCATAGAGGCAGCCCTCATCGCCGAATTTCTTGGCGAACTTGCCTTCGTCGAAATAGGCGCGGCGGGGGCAGTTCTCATGAATCAGCTTTCCGTAGAAAGCCTTGGGCCGGAGCAGGTCGTCGAGGTCATCGGCCGAGGGCAGGCCGTTCAGGATGACGCCGGCCACCGTCCCCACGAACCAGTCGGGGTGGGGCGGGCAGCCGGGAATATTTATCAGAGGTTTTTTGATGCCTTTAGCATCGAGGACTTTCTTCACCGGCTGGGCGTTGGTGGGGTTGGGTTTCGCCGCCGGAATGCCGCCGAATGAGGCGCAGGTGCCCAGAGCGATAACGGCCAGAGAATCCTGGGCCAATTCCGTCACCCTCTGCAGCATGGTGACCGGTTTACCATTCCGTTCACCGATAGCCCCGTAAACGGCATCTGTAGCTGTGGGGACAGCGCCGTCGACGACCAGGACGTACTCGCCCTTTTTCTGTTTGGCCGTGTCCTCCATCGCCTCAATGGCCAGTTCCCCGGCAGCAGCCATGATGACCGGGTGAAACCTGAGGTTGATGTGCACGCCGGGAGCTATCTGGTCGATGAGCACATTTTTAATGGTAGGGCTGGCCACATTCAAGAGCGTCACGGCGCAGCCGCTACAGGCGGCTGTTTGCAGGTAAATAACCGGAAGTTCCTTAACCATCAAGTCCAACTCCTTTCTTAATTCTCTCGATATTCACGCGTCAGGGTATCAATTATAACCGACGCAGGAAATAAGTAACCCGATACAGGATAGTTAACGAGTAAACTAACAAAATTCAATAAGTTCCAGGCTCCGTCTAGTACGTGGTCTGATTAAGGGGTTCTTGTTATCGGGGATATATCAATTCCACGTATATTGTACAATAGTCATAAGACTTTGGCTACAGTTACCTCTGTAATTATAGTACGGGGCTGGAGATAAAGTCCAGCCCCGTTGTTCACAGATGAAAATAACATGTGGTGCAGCGGCAATTACCTATTCCGGCAGCGCCCTGGCCACGATTTCGGCCAGGTCCAGCACCTGTACCTTATCAGCCGCCTCTTTATCTTTCAGACCGTCATCAAACATGGTCATGCAGTAAGGGCAACAGACACATACGGTTTCCGCCTTCTTTTCCAGGGCTTCTTCCACGCGCGCCACATTAATAAGTGTGCCTTCTTTTTCTTCCATCCACATGCGACCGCCGCCGGCGCCGCAGCAAAATCCCTTGTCGCGATGGCGTTCCATCTCGGTGGGCGCTTTACCGGTGGCTGCGGCCACCACCTGGCGGGGGGCATCGTAGATAAGGTTATATCTTCCCAGGTAGCAGGAATCGTGGAAGACCACGTTGCCCAGGTCGCCCGAAGCTTTCAGCTTGAGCTTACCATCTTTAATCAGGCTATTGATAAACTCCGTATGATGGACGACCTCCAGTTCGGCACCGTATTGCTTATAATCATTCTTAAAGGTGCTGTAGCAATGAGGGCACTGCGTGATTATCTTCTTGATGCCCTTTTCTGCAAACATTTTAATATTTTCCCTGGCCATGCGGTCGAAGACATATTCGTTGCCGAGCCGGCGCACGCTTTCCCCGCAACACAGTTCGTCTCTCCCCAGGGTGCCCCAGGATATGCCGCTTTTATCGAGGATTTTCGCCAGAGACAGTGTCGTGTGACGGTTCCGGGCGTCGAAAGCGCCGGCGCAGCCGACATAGAAAAGATACTCGGTATTTCCGGCCTCGAAAGGCTGGACATTAATGTCCGCCGCCCACTTGGTGCGTTCCGCGGGGGCAATGCCCCAGGGGTTGCTGCGCTGCTCCATGTTCTCGAACAGCGTCAGCAGTTCCTCCGGGAACTTTGCCTTCATCTCCACCAGGTAGCGGCGCATGTCAACGATTCGCGGCACGTGTTCGATAAATACCGGGCAGACTTCCATGCAGGCGCCGCAGGTGGTGCACTCCCAGAGGACCTCCTCGGAGACGCTGCCTTCCCCATCACCCCCGATGAGCGGCAACGCTGCCCCGCTATTCTTGGCGCGGCTGTTCAGCAGGTTGACCTTGATATCATGGACTACCAGCCTGGGCTCCAGCGGTTTGCCGGTGAACGTGGCCGGACAGACGTCCGAGCAGCGCCCGCATTCGGTGCAGGCATAAGAATCGAATAACCCCTTCCAGGTGAACTGGTCAACCTGCCCGACGCCGAAGGTATTCTCCCTGTTGAACTCTTCGCGGGGCTGGGTCTTAATTTTTTCCAGGCTCTTGAAAAAGCAGTTGGGGATGGAGGCAAGGACATGCATGTGCTTGCTGTAAGGCAGGTAGTTAAGAAAAGTCAGCAAAACCACCGCATGAATCCACCAGAAGACTTCCGCCGCCGTTTCCAGGCTCCCCGCCGAAGCTCCCGACGGAATGATGGCAGCGCCAAAATTAGATATGGGCATATAGGCCGCCGCCCTCTCTGCGCCCTGAGCTATCTCGCTGGCATGCATGCCGAAGAAGGCAATCATCAGGGCACCCACCAGCGACAGGATAATGAAGGCATCGCGGCTCCGGGCCTCGGTGTGGGGGGGAGGAAAAGTCAGGCGGCGGATAACGGCTAAAATTACCGAAAGCAGCGCCAGGAGGGAAACGATATCGAAAATACAGGCCAGCGTAAAGTAAGCGCCGTCCGGCAGGCGCGAGAAACTGATGACCTCATCAGGCACGAGGCCGTTGAGCAGGAACTCGGCGTTGGCGATTAACAGGACCATGAAGGCCCAGAAAAGTACGAAATGGTTAATACCGAAGGGCTTGCTGACCACCCTTCTCTGGCCGAAGGCGTAGTACAGCATGTTCCAGAACCGTTTATGGATGGCATTAAAGCGGTTGTCCGGCCGGCCTTTCACAACCAGACCGAAACGCCGGTAACAGCTCCAGCCGAAGAACAGTATGGCGGCTATAAAAACAACGATAAACGCTATAACATGCGACGTCAAAATATTTTATTCCTTTTCGGTATTACTTGGCAGCGGCCGCTTTCTTAGCTTTTGATTCCCTGATATAATTCGTGATGGCCGGTATTACCTGGAAAAGGTCGCCGACAATCCCGAAGGTAGCTACTTCAAAAATCGGCGCCTGCTTATCACGGTTAATGGCGATAATCACGTCCGAGTCCTGCATGCCAACCAGGTGCTGAATAGCCCCGCTGATACCGCAGGCGATATAAATCTTGGGCCTGACCGTCTTACCCGTCTGGCCGACCTGCCTTTCCAGGGGCATCCAGCCGGCTTCAACGGCGGCGCGTGAACAGGCCACCACGCCGTGCAACTCGTCGGCCAGTTCCTGCAGGATACTGTAGTTCTCCGTGTTACACATTCCCCGCCCACCCGAAACAATAATATCGGCGGCGGCCACATCGACACTATCAAGTTGCTGGTCTTCGATTATCTCCAGCACCTTGGCGGCGATATCCTCTTCTTTGATGGGCACAGCCTCGCGGATGATTTCGCCGGTGCGGTTAGTATCCTTCTGCGGCAGGGGCATAACGTGGGGTCGCACCGTGGACATCTGCGGTCGCGTATATTCCGTCAGAATGGTCGCCATGATGTTGCCGCCGAAAGCGGGACGCGTCTGTAACAGAAACCCTTTATCGTCGATGGCCAGTCCGGTGCAGTCGGCCGTCAGCCCGGTCTGAAGCTTGGTGGCGATGGCGCCGGCTAAATCCCTGCCCAGGCCGGTAGCCCCGATGAGCACGATTTCCGGCTTGTATTTTTCCACCAGGTAACAGAAGGCTTTGTAATAAGATTCGGTACGGTAATAGTGGAAGACGGGGTCGTCAATAAGATAGACCTTCTCAGCCCCATAGGCGAATGCCTCCCGGCAGAGATGCTCTGCCTTGTCACCGAGACATACCGAGCACAGCTCGACGCCCCGTGTTTTAGCCAGTTCGGCGCCCACGCCCAGCAGTTCCCAGGAGACTTCCGCCGGTTTGCCCTCGGTGTGCTCGACAAAGACCCAGACGCCCTTGTATTCCTTAAGTCTGGCCAGCCTCGGGTCTTCTTTCTCAGCCTGCGGTTCGGCTTCAGGTTTGGCGGCACCTTTCTGCGCCGCCAGCTCATCGAGAATCTTCTGCTCTTCCGGCGTGTAGAAAATCTCGATGGCTTCGGCCGGGCACACTTTGATGCAGCGGCGGCAACGGGTACACAGCTCCAGGTCGATAATGGGCTCGCCCTTCTCGTTCATGGTGATGGCGGCCTTCGGGCATTCACTATCGCAACGAGCGCCGCAGGCGATGCACTTGCCGGGTATAAGCCGCGCCGTGCCGCGGGGTCGCTTAATCTTTTTCGGTTCTTCCATCAATAATAATTCTTCCTGTAATTACAAGGACAGAAGGTCCTTCTCCATCATCCTGTCGATTAACAACTTGGCAGTATCTTCAGGCTTGTCGGCTTCGCCGCCCAGTATCTGGCCCTTGGCCCTTTCCGGCGAGAAGATTTTACGCACCTGTGTCGCCGACCCCTTAAGCCCGATAGTCTGCTCGTCTATTTTCATTTCTTTATTGTCCCAGAGGGCTATGGACGCATCCTCGGCCATGAGGCGCATCGGCACGGTGGGGTAGCGGGGGGTGTTAATTTCTCTCAGCACCGCAATCATGGCGGGTAAAGGCGACGACACGATTTCGTGACGACCCTCCAGCTTACGCCTGACCTTCACCTGCTTATTCTTTAAATCTACTTCTTCAATGCGGTCGACCAGGGTCAGCTGCGAGCATCCCAGGCGGGTAGCGATGCCGGGTCCCACCTGGGCCGTGTCACCATCGATGGTCTGGCGTCCGCAAATGACCACGGCCAGTTCTTCCTGCCGGGCGAGTTTCCGGATGGCTTCGGCCAGGACTTTGCTCGTGGCCAGGGTATCGGCACCTCCGAAAGCGCGGTCGCTCAGCAATATCGCTTCATCGGCACCTAAAGCCTGGGCTTTTCGTAATGTAACCTCAGCGCTGGGAGGCCCCATGGAAATAACGGCGACGCGAAACCCGTACTTATCTTTCAACCTGAGGCTTTCTTCGAGGGCGTGGGTATCGTAGGGGTTCATGATGAAGGGTACACCTTCCCTGATGAGAGTGCCGGTAACCGGGTCGACCTTGACCTGGGTGGTATCCGGAACCTGTTTGACGCAGGCAACTACTAACATCAGTAATTAATGTACCTAAGAACTCTTCAGACGTACTGTAAAAAGTACTATAAGATATTACCACATATTTGTTCATTCGGCAAATGATTTTCACATATTCGTTAAATCTTATTTTGCCGTCGCTTCCGATGCTGTGATAAACTACAAGCGTAAACGGAAACGATACGCCATGAACATACTGGTAACCAACGACGACGGCATACTTGCCGAAAGCATGTGGATACTGGCGCAGGAATTGAAGAAAATCGCCCGGGTGACCGTGGTGGCCCCGGACGGGGAGAGGAGCGCCATCGGCACGGCGGTAACCCTGTTCCAGCCGCTACACGTGGAGGAAATAAGGCCGCCGGTGCCGGGGGTACCTGCCTATGCCGTCGACGGCTCACCATCAGACTGCGTTATCCTGGCCCTCGGCAAGCTCATCGAGGATAACGTGGACATGGTGGTCTCCGGCATCAACCCCAACCTGAACCTCGGGGAAGACGTGCATATCTCGGGGACAGTCGGCGGCGCCCTGCAGGGCTACTTCCGCGGCTTGCCCGCCCTGGCCGTCTCGGCACCGCCGGGCAGCAAGTCCGGCTTAGAAACCGCCGCCCGGGTAGCCGCCTCGCTGGTGCAGAAGATAGCCGCCAACCCGACCAGGATATTCCTCAACGTAAACGTGCCCGACATGACCCTGGCGGAAATCGCCGGGGTACAAATCACCCGCCTGGCCCGCTCCAGCCATATTAACACCGTCACGGAAGACGACCACGACCAGAAGAAACAGTACCGGCTCGTGCGCGAGAGGCTCACCGAGGCCGGGGAAGACGGCACCGATATCCAGGCCATCGAGCAGGGCAATATCTCCATCACGCCTCTCTATATGAGCCTGCTCGATAAGCCGCCGCAGCGACTCCTGAAAAAGCTGTGCGCCGACCTTCTTCAGGAGCTAAAATACAGTAAGAAAACGGCTTAGTCTGATAAAATGCAGCACCACATCGGCACGGACATCATAGAAATAGAGCGAATACGCCAGGCAATCGAACGCTTCGGCGACCGCTTCCTGCGACGCGTCTACACGGAAGAGGAGTTGAATATCTACGGCCACCGGCCACACTCGCTGGCCGCCAGCTTCGCCAGCAAGGAGGCGGTTATGAAAGTGCTGGGAACGGGGGCGAGGGGAGTCGGCTGGCGGGACATCGAGACGCTTTACCATCCCAGCGGCAAGCCGCTCATCAAGCTAAACGGCCGGGCTAAAAAAGAGGCGGACAAACTGGGGATAAAAGAGATTGACGTCAGCCTCTCCCATTCCAGAGCGTACGCTACCGCCACCGCCATAGGCTCGACCTAATCACAACAAAGATAGTCATTGCGAGGAGCGTAGCGACGAAGCAATCTCATATTACGCTTGTTGAGATTGCCACGCGGAGTTTATCCTGAGCATAGCGTGAGGGCTCGCAATGACAGAACGTTTAGCCCTCCCAGACCACCTCCCCGCCGATAATGGTCATTTCCACTTTGATGTCCTTTATCTTTTCCGGGGGTACTTTCGTGGGGTCAGCGCTCAGGACAACGAGGTCGGCCAGTTTACCCGGAGCTATCGAGCCCTTAATGTCTTCTTCAAAGGAAGCATAGGCGGCATTGACCGTGTACAGCGACAGCGCCTGCGCGGGTGATATTCTTTCCTCCGGCAGGAGCACCTGTCCCGACTCGGCTTTACGGGTCACCGCCCCGTAAATACCCGCCAGCGGATTGACCGGCACGACCGGCGCGTCTGAGGCAGCGGCGACAACCACACCGCTATCCAGTGGCGATTTAATGCGGTAAAGCCACGGCAACTGCTCCGGCGCCACGGTGGCCAGATACCTCTCGCCATTGTAATAGATAGTCGAGGGGTGGGTGACGATAACCGCCCCCAGCTTTTTAAGTCGCTCCAGTAGATACGGGGGGCACTCGCTGCAATGCTCGATGCGGTGGCGCCTGCCGGCCACCGGATAACGACCGTTTACATATTCCAGGGCATCGATGGCGGACTCGACAGCACTCTCGGTAATGGCATGGAAAGCCAGCTGAAAGCCAGTCCGGTGGCAGTCGAGGACAAGGGTGTTCAATTCTTCCTGCGTCAGTTCCCCCTGCCCCGCCGATTCCCCCAGCATTATCTTGACGGCACCCAGCCGCAGGTGGATATCGCCCGACCCCGTAATCAAGCCGTCTTCCTGAAACTCGCGGCGGGTCCCGGGTCCGGCCATCATGGAAACACGGCTGCGCAGCCTGCCCGTATCTTTGTACCGGCGGACAATCTGCCATCGGCTGCGGTCATTTCTATAGGTCGCCTCCTGAAAAGAGGTTATCCCGTAAGCCAGGAAATGCCGGTCGGCCAGGGCAAATGCTTCGTCAAGTTCCGCATCGGAAAAAGGCGGCATTACCTCGCTGCGGATATAGGCCAGCATCTCGACAAGGATGCCGTTCGGCTCGCCGGTTGCCAGGTCGCGCTCGATGCGGGCGCCCTCCGGTTCCGGCGTGTCGCCGTTGATGCCGGCCAGTGAGAGCGCCAGGCTGTTGAGCACGCAGGCGTGCAGCGAACGGTGGGTCAGGACGACGGGGTGGCCGGGGGCTACCTCGTCGATATCCCAGCGGGTGGGACAGCGTTTTTCCGCCAGGTAAAACTCGTTATAGTCGGTACCGCTCAGCCATGTCCCCGGCGGGGTTTTCTCCGCTTTGCGCCGGATGGCCTCCTTAATGTCGGCAATGGAGCTGACTGCCGCCGGACTCAG
>DATLAD010000209.1:0-4060 GCA_035527575.1 Dehalococcoidales bacterium | reverse complement strand
AGAACCAAAAATATAACCTTTTAATCTAACTATCGGGCAATATGATATAATGGCATGACAAAAGAATTTAAGATTTTAAGGAGACCAGAGCTTGCTGCATGTTCTCATCGGCGAGGACGATTTTTCCATTCGCCGGGCGCTTGAGGAGATAAAGAAGGGCATCGGCGACGCTGCCGCCCTGATGACCAATACCAACGTCCTTGACGGGCGCCAGGTAACGTTAGAGCAGCTGCGGAGCTCCTGCGAAACGGTGCCGTTTCTCGCGGAAAAACGCCTAGTTATCGTCGAGGGATTATTTGAGCGTTTTGAGTCTGGGAACAGGGCAGGCCGGAAGAAATCGTCCCGAAAGACCGAGCAGCCGGAAGAATATAAGACGATAGTCGACGGCATCAAACATCTGCCGGAGTTCACGGAACTGGTGTTGATTAGCGGCGGAATAAAAGCCGGTAATCCGCTTTTTCGCGAGCTTTCCACCATAGCGAGGATAAAGTCATTCCCCAGGCTAAAACAATCTCAGTTAAGCCAGTGGATTATGCAGCGGGTGAAAGAGGTCGGCGGCAGTATATCGCCGCAGGCAATAAACCTGTTGATCAGGTTCGTGGGTAACGACCTCTGGATTATGGCCAGCGAGGTCGATAAGCTGGCCCTGTTCACCGGCGGGCGTCGCATCGAGGAAGCGGATGTCAGGGCAGTGGTGAGCTATGCCCAGGAGGCTAACGTCTTCGCCATGGTCGATGCCATCCTCGAGTCCAGAGCGGGTGCTGCCCAGGAGCTTTTACAGCAGTTGCTCAGGCAGGGAGCGGCGCCGGCCCAGCTTCTGGTCATGCTTTCACGGCAGGTCAGAATTATCTTCCAGATAAGAGAAATGAGGGGTCGGAAAGAGTCCCGCGCGGATATTCAAAGCAAGCTGGGTCTGACTTCCGACTTCGTTCTGCGTAAGGCATGGGACCAGGCCGACAGGTATTCCCCGGCTCGACTTCATGAAGTGTACCACAGGCTTCTGGAGACGGACCTCTCCATCAAGACGGGGAAACTGGAAGGCGAACTCGCCCTGAATATCCTCATTGCCGAACTGGGGCAGCGGGGCACCGTTTCAGCTTGACAAATCGGCGAAATAATATAAAGTAGTAATAACATGACGGCACAGCAAGGCGCACCGGTCCTGGCCGCCGACATCGGCGGCACCAAGATAATGACCGCTCTTTTTTCCGCCGGGGGCAAGATGCTGGCCAGAGACGTCCGTCCGACCCTGGCTAACGAAGGCGTCAGGCCGGTCATCGAGCGACTCTGCTCGGCTATTGATAAACTCCTGGACAGCAATAACCTGAAACCTTCCCGACTTGGCAGCATCGGCATTGCCTGCGCCGGCGGCATAGACTCGGGGCGGGGCGTGGTGGTGACTCCTTCACCGAATATGACGGGCTGGGTGGATATACCGCTGGCCGATATTATCCGGGAGAGATTTAAATCAAGCACCTTTGTCGTTAATGACGCCAGCGCCGCAGCCTTCGGGGAGCACCGTTACGGTGCCGGGAGGGGGGTAAATAACCTCGTTTTGCTCACCCTGGGCACGGGTATCGGCGGTGGCATTATTGCAAGCGGGGAGCTTTATCTGGGCGCCGTCGGAGCGGCCGCAGAGCTGGGTCACATGACTGTTGACGCCGATGGCCCTAAGTGCGGCTGCGGTAATACCGGCTGCCTGGAAATGCTCGCTTCCGGCCGGGCGGTGGAGAGAGACGCCGTAAAACGTATCAAGCGGGGAGAGAAGGCTTCCCTTTCGGAAACGGTCAGGGGAAAGACGGAAAAAATCACGGCGGAGATGGTCGGAGCCGCCGCTAAAAATGGCGACCCCCTGGCACTGGATGTGCTCTCGCGGGCGGCCTACTATCTGGGAATCGGCATGGTCAACGTGGTCAATATCTTTAATCCGGAGATGATTGTTCTCGGCGGCGGCATGGCCGGGCTCGGCGACCTCTTTATCGACCCGGGCAGGAAAATGGTAACGGAGCGCGCTTTCCCGATTTCTTCAAGGGCGGTGCGTATCGTTACCGCGCAACTCGGTAATGAGGCCGGCGTCTACGGGGCCGCTGCCTTCGCTCTTGAACAATCGATGAGGAGGACGGCATGAAAGTCCGTAAAGCGGTTATCATTGCAGCCGGGCGGGGCACCAGGTTCCTGCCCATGACCCGCTCTCTGCCCAAGGAGATGCTGCCACTGGTGGACAAACCGCTGATTCAATATACGGTGGAGGAAGCGCTTAATTCGGGCATTGAGCAGATTATCATGGTCACGTCCCAGGGTAAACTGGCAATGGAGGACTACTTCGACCGCTCCCTCGAGCTGGAGCATTTCCTGGAAAAAAAGGGAGATTCGGGACGGCTGTCGCAGATGCTGGAGCTTTCCCGGATGGTGGATATCTGCTATGTCCGGCAGAAAGAGCAGCTCGGTCTGGGACACGCCATTCTTACGGCTAAAGAAATCGTTGGCAAAGAGCCTTTTGCGGTGATACTCCCCGACGATATTATCGATAGTGACGTGCCCAGCTTGAAGCGGATGATAGAAATTTACGAGAAATACGGGGCAGGTGTGGTGGCCGTGGAGAGGGTCGGCGACGAGGATACCAGGAAATACGGCATTATCGAGCCGAAAAAGGTATCGGAAAGAATATATCAGGTGCTTAGCCTGGTGGAGAAGCCGGAACCGGCGCAGGCCCCGTCGCGACTCGGTATCGTGGGCAGGTATGTACTGACGCCCCAGATATTCGATGTCCTGGCCGTTACCCCGCCGGGGAAAGGCAATGAGATTCAGGTGACCGATGCCCTTCAACTGTTGCTGAAGCAGCAGAAGCTCTACGCTTTCGAGCTTGAAGGGGTACGCCATGATGCAGGTAACCCGCTGGGCTGGCTGAAGGCTAACGTGGCGCTGGCTTTAAAGCGTGACGACATTGGCCCGGAGCTGAGAGAATACCTTAAAAAGCTGCTTGGATAGCTAACGTATTCCCCCCACCCCCCTCGGTTGATATCTTTTACCACCCTGCCGCCCTCGCATCATCCATTGCTTAGTCCTTGAAATATCCCCCCACCCGTTTCCCCCTTTGAAAAAGGGGGATTAAGGGGGATTTTCAACACCCATCCCCGTCAAGCAGGGCGTTTGAGAGGGGCGAAGCCACCTCTCAAATATTCTTCCCCTTCTCCAAACATATTGTTTTACGGGTTTCGCTCTATATGCAGTTTGGAGAGGGGTATACAGGGGGTGAGGTAGAAAAAGAATCCCTCATTGACAGCCAGTACCCCTTGAACTTAAAATTACGGTAAGCAATTTAACGTCATTGTCTGGAGTTTTACGTGAATAGCGACGAGATACGAACGGCATTTTTAAAATATTTCGAGGAGAAGGAGCACAAGGTCATTCCCAGTTCTTCCCTGGTGCCCAAAGGCGACCCCACCCTGCTGCTGACCAGCGCCGGCATGGTACAGGTTAAGCCTTACTTCACGGGTGAGGCCGTTCCGCCAAATCGGCGGCTGGCTTCCTGCCAGAAGTGCTTCCGCACCACCGATATCGAGTCGGTCGGCGATGCCACGCACCTGACCTTCTTCGAGATGCTGGGCAACTTCAGCGTCGGCGACTACTTCAAAAAGGAGGCCATTGCCTGGGCATGGGAGTTCGTTACGGAGCGCATGAAGCTCCCGCCCGAACGACTCTGGATTACCATTTACCTCGATGACGACGAGTCGTTTGAATACTGGCGTGAGATAGGCATCCCCGGAGAAAAGATAGTGAGGTTCGGCGAGGAGGACAACTTCTGGGGTCCGGCGGGCAGTTCCGGTCCCTGCGGCCCCTGCAGCGAGATTCATTACGATTTCGGTATAGAGAAAGGCTGCGGCAAGGCCGACTGCAGGCCGAACTGCGAGTGCAGGCGTTTTACAGAGTTGTGGAACCTGGTCTTCACCCAGTATAACCAGGACGAGGCGGGCAAGCGCACGCCGCTACCCAGGCCTAATATCGATACCGGCATGGGGCTGGAAAGACTGTTGACGATAATGGAGGGGAAAGCTTCCAT
>DATLAD010000208.1:0-3042 GCA_035527575.1 Dehalococcoidales bacterium | reverse complement strand
GGGATTTTTCCTGATTGATATGGTGGCGGCCGTATGCTGCGAGCGCTAGCCCCGCGAGGGCAGCGTGACTATTGCCGAACCCGTCACTGTTTTATCGCCCTGGGGGTTCTCCGCCCAGATTTCCACCCGGGCGCAGTTTTTCCCATCCTCGACGTATTTCTTTACGACCTTGCCGTTGCAGATTATATCCTCGTGGACGAGGTTCATGCCCCGGTAGCTGCCGCTCAGCTTTACCAGCGTGCCTCCCTCGCCGAGCCAGTCGGTAAGCATCTGCCCCAGAAATGAAAGCGCCAGCCAGCCGTGTACGATAACGCCGGGCAGGCCGTTAGCCAGGGCGAAATCTTTATCGTAGTGTATCTGGTAAAAGTCACCGGAAGCGCCGGCGTATTTTACTAACTGCATAGTCGTCGGGTACTTCACTAACGCCGGCAACTCGCTGCCTGCCTCGATATCTTCGTAAAAAACCTGTTCGGCCATCTCTCTCCCGCTAGTACTTGATGTAAGTGTTCTTTCCCTTCACCGCCACCTCGCCTTTCTGGTTGGTACAGGTGACTTCCGTAAACATGAAGAGCGTCGGGCCTTCCTTGCCCTCGACCTGCCTCAGCCGGGTGAGCTTTCCGGTCACAGAAATAACGTCGCCCACTTTGATTGGACAAAAATATTCAAGCTCGCTGGCGCCGTTTAGGAGTCGGGTAAGCCTGGTCTTGGCGTTAAAAAGCCGGTGCAGGAGGCCGGTGGGTACGAGGGCGGCGGGTAAGGTGTGGGGAGCTGCATCCCGCCAGGCGGGATTGGGATCACCGATGGCATCGGCGAACTTTCTTACCATGCCCTTTTCAATCTCGTAGACCTCCGGGCCGAACTCGACGTTAAGCAGGCTTTGCAGCTCTTCGCTGATTACAGGCTCATCGCTCAATGGGGATACCTCCGCTGTCGACTACGCCGCTCACCATTATAGCCTAAAATTCCGGGATATGACCAGCCTGGTTTAGCAAGCTATGCCTTCAGCTTTTTCACAAGTTTGGCGACGTTCTTGCCGAAGTGCCAGGCTATTTTCAAGCCCTCCTCGTCTTTCTGGACCTCCCCCTTCTCACGGCCGAAGGCCATATTCCAGTAAATCGAGCCGGGATTGATTATCTGCATTATATGGAACCAGAACAAAAGCTCGGCAAAGGTGAAATTCTGCCCGCCGCGCCGGGCAACCACCAGGGGACCGCCGACTTTACCGGCTAAACCGCCTGCCCGCCGCGCCATGTACCCGGCCCTTTCTAAAAATCCCTTTATTAAAGACGTGGCCGAGCCATAGTACACGGGCGAAGCGACAATAATGGCATCCGCCTTAATCATCTTGGCGAAGACGGGCTGAAGGTCGTCCTCGATGGAGCAGCCGTCGTGCTCATAGCAGTACCCGCAGGCGTTGCACCCTTTAATATCGAGGCCCGCCAGCGGCGCCAGCTCCGTTTCAAGGCCCTCCTCGGCGATAGCCTTCAGGCAGTGGGCGGTCAATATCTCCGTATTTCCCCCTTTCCGGGGGCTGCCGACGATTCCTATTGCTTTCAAGTTTATCCTCCTGTATACAGCTTATGCTTTTTTATATAATCGGCCACGGTGGCGGGGACAAGGCGGGCGATGGACTCGCCCCTTGCCGCCTTTTCCCGTATTGCCAAGGCGCTGATATCCACCCGCGGCTTCTCCAGAAAGACCACCCGCCGGGAAATGCCGGGGACGCCGGCCTCCAGAGTCTTAAGGTCGGGGCGGGTCCAGCCCGGGCGGGGTACCGCCGCCAGAAAACACTCACTGATTAAGCGTGCCGGCTCATACCATTCGGGGAGCTGCTCCAGGCTGTCCCAGCCCAGGATAAAATATATCTCGTCCCCGCCGCCATACCTTTCCCGCAACGCGGCGATAGTGTCAACGGTATACGAAGGGCCCGGACGCTCTAACTCTATAGTGGACACTCGCAGATGAGGTTTTCCGGCCACCGCCAGGCGCAGCATCGCCAGACGGTGTTCTGCCGGAGCTATCTTATTATTCACCTTAAACATCGGCTGCCCCGCCGGCACCATGAGCACTTCCGAGAGAGACAGGGTGTCTCTCGCCTCTTCGGCCATCATGACGTGTCCCCGATGGACGGGGTCGAATGTCCCACCGAGTACGCCTATCTTCATACCATCACCACTCCCAGGTCAATTCTCCGCAGCGTATTTTATCGCCCGATTTCACTCCTGCCTTCTCCAGTTCCTTGTTTACGCCCAGCCTTCCAAGCTGATAATTGAGCTGCCAGCGTATATCGGCGGGGGTGGCGCCGGGACCGGCGATAATGCGCTCCAGGTCGGGCGCGGATATTACGAATTCATCCCCAATCCGGCTGACCGTAAAACGCGATTCCCTGGGCTTGGGTCGGAACACCTTCACGGGCTGTTCGATACTCTCTACCCCGGCAGTCTGCGTCTTGAGCACCCTTAAGGCCTCCGCCATAAGCTCGGATACGCCCAGGCCGGTCGCCGCCGAGATATAATATGCCCCGACGCCGGCGCCGGATAGCTCTCGCTTTATAGCGGCCAGGCGGTCCTGCACCTCGGGCAGGTCGATTTTGTTCAGGGCCACAATCTGCGGCTTCTGCGGCAGAGACGGGTCGAACAGGTTGAGTTCATCGTTGACGTGCAACATGTCGTCAACGGGCGACTCCGAGCTGCCGCTGACGAGGTGGATAAGGATTTTCGTGCGCATGGCATGACGCAGGAAATCGTGACCGAGGCCGCGACCCCGGTGGGCGCCCTCAATCAGGCCGGGTATCTCCGCCATAACGAAGCTTTCCATTCCGATTTCAACGGCACCCAGCGCCGGCTCAAGGGTGGTGAAGGGATAACTGGCAACTTTCGGCTTCGCCGCCGATGCCGCCGCCAGCAGGGTAGATTTACCGGCGTTGGGGTAGCCGATAATACCGACGTCCGCAATAAGCCTCATCTCCAGCCGGATTGTCTGCTCCTCCCCGGTCTCTCCCCTCTGGGCAATGTGCGGCGCCTGGTTGGTCGAGGAAGTAAA
>DATLAD010000207.1:0-6031 GCA_035527575.1 Dehalococcoidales bacterium | reverse complement strand
AAATTTATCGGTGCAAAAAGACATCGGGATGTTTGTTCAGGAGTAACATTAGATATAATTCGTTTTTACATTCAATCCTATTAATTCTGTTAGCAATCCGTTAGCAAAAACATTAATGCCCCCGATAATGTAACAACCATTCGGGGGCACTTTCTTTGATATTAGCTACAAAATGGCGGAGGGGGTGGGATTCGAACCCACGGTACCCTTGCGGGTACAACGGTTTTCAAGACCGTCACCATAGACCACTCGGACACCCCTCCGGGAGCTCAATTTGAGGCTAAATCTGATGGCTGACCAACAACTTTTTCAACAGCCTCATTATACTTGGTGGGAAATGCTTCGTCAAAGCGTTTAGCTGCTGCTTACTGGGGCCCGGGGGATACATGGGAAGTGACTCTAACGTAAGACCCGGTACAACTATTGGGGGCGGGTCGATTTCTATCTATTCTATTCCAGATTCTTTCAAGGCGGAAACCAGAGTTTCTTTGCTGGGGCAGAATCCCATTATCTTAATCATTTCTTCGATGACTACGGCCGGGGTTGCCGTCAGGCTATACTCTTTATATAGCTCGTTTTGCCCTTCGCAGGTGGCTATCTCAACCTTATCGCCGAACTCCACTTTGATTTCCTCCAGCAATTCGGACAGATTGATATCTTTGGAATCATTTGATGTTGAGAAAAAAGCCTCTATCTTCACCTTGCTCACAGTCCGCCCTCCCTGAGAGCGCTGTCCAGGGTGGCGTGGCTCGGGCATATCCCCTCAATCCTTATTATCTCGTTAATAACGATGGCCGGTGTGCAGCCCAGCTTATATTCCTCGAACCTGGCCATGGCCTGTTGGCCGATTAGCTTGACTACTTCCAGCTTACCCTGGTATTTCCCGGCATACTCGTCAGCCAGCGCCAGGAGGTCCCGGCACGCCTGACAAGGAGGGTCGCCGCTGAAGACTTCCATTCTCACTGTCATGGCTTTTATATCATCTCTTTCTTAATCATCTTCTCGATATCATCCTCGCCGGGCACCTTGCCGATGGAAACGACCTTATCATTGATGACGATGGTGGGCGTCATTATAATGCCGTACTTGTCTCCCTCGTCAGACAAAGCATCGAACTTGGTCACCTCAATTTTACCGGGGTATTTCTCCGCAACCTTCGTTGCCCGCCTGGTCACCTCTTTGCATTTAGCACAGGGCGGGGTGGTGCCAAAGACCTTCACCTCTATCATGGTTGCCTCCCTGAAAATATCTACCTCTTTAGCTTTTCGATTCAATTTCAATCCATGCCCGAATCTCTTCTTTAGATGGCACATAGTCCATGGATTTAACCTGGCCGTTAATTACAAGAACGGGAGTCATCAGAAATCCCAGTTCTCTGGCCTTTTCTTTTACCGGGGCAAGCACTTTTTCCAGGTCTTTCAGCCCGGCATCGATCAGGCTTTCATTTTTTTCTTCATCGGCTTTCAATTCGTCCAGTTCCCGCATCAATGTAATCATCTTCTCAAAATCCGGCTTTATATTGCCAGCCTCACCGATACCATGGCCGGCTTCAACATTCCCGTATTTTTCAGCTGCTTCGGTATGTATAGCGACTTTCTTTACTTCGATTCCCTCGGAGAATTGCCGGGCCACTTCCTTAGCTCGCTTGAAAGTGGTATGACAGCGAATGCACGGCGGTTCGGTTCCGATCACGATAATTTCCATGTATTACCTCACGGTATTTTTTATATTATAAGGCAATGTAATAATCTACGGTAAGTCAGGCCGGTTTGACTGCTGAAACCTTTGCGCTTATAACTGAGTTAGCCGTATCCCTGACCATTTCCGGCGCTATGGCTGAGTTCTCGATAATTGCCTGTGCCGCAGGGTCGTTCAGTATAGATTCGACCGGGACAATAGCTTCTCCGTGGACTCTGATATCCCCGAACCCTGCCGCTTCAATAGCTCCCAGATATTCATCTTTCAGCGCAGCCCCGGCAATGCAGCCTACATACGCCTCGACCGAATTTCTGATAGCGTCAGGGAGTGGCTTCAACAGAACGATATCCGAGACCATCAACCTGCCACCCGGCTTCAATGCCCGGAAGACTTCATTGAAGACCCGCTTCTTGTCCGGCGACAGGTTAATGACACAGTTGGAGATAACAATATCAACTGAGGCATCGGCAACAGGCAGGTTCTCAATCTCTCCAAGCCTGAACTCCACGTTCGTGTAATCGCCCTTCAGGGCGTTCTCCCTGGCTCTGGCTACCATTTCCGGGGTCATATCCACACCGATTACCTTACCCTTTCCCCCCACTTTGTTGGCGGCAAGAAAGCAATCGAACCCGGCACCGGAGCCAAGGTCAAGGACGGTCTCTCCTTCTTGAAGAGAAGCCAGGGCTACCGGATTACCGCAACCCAGCCCAAGATTTGCCCCGTCAGGGACCGCGGCAAGCTCATCATCGGAGTAGCCTATACCCCGGCTGATTTCCTGTACCGCATCCGCGCTTCCGCAGCATGAACTCGATGGACCGCAGCAGCAACTGCTCCCCTGTTCGGCAATCCTGGCATAGCTTTCTCTAACTGCCTTTTTCACATCTTTTTTCATAGTCTAATTACTCCCTTCTCCTACTATTATAGATTATATCAGGTTTATATGTTGACAGATTTCTTCATTCAGTACCTTTTAAGCTCATACTGCAGTCGCCGTTTTGCCTGCGAAATATTTTCGCTGGAAATATAGCGCCACGTTTACCAGGCTGACAAGCACCGGCACCTCCACCAGCGGGCCGATAACGGCGGCAAAGGCCTGCCCGGAACCGATGCCGAAGACCGCCACCGCCACAGCAATGGCCAGCTCAAAGTTATTGCTGGCGGCAGTGAAAGCGATACTGGTAGTCTTGGAGTAATCGGCCCCAATCTTCTTCCCCATGTAGAATGAGACCAGGAACATGACGACAAAGTATATGAGTAACGGCACGGCGATGCGCAGCACGTCCAGCGGTATCTGCACGATAAGCTCACCCTTAAGTGAGAACATCACAACGATGGTGAATAGAAGCGCTGCCAGCGTGATGGGGCTTATCCTGGGAATAAATTTACCCTCGTACCACTCACGGCCTTTAGTTTTTATGAGAGCGAACCTGGTAAACAGACCGCCGAAGAAGGGGATGCCCAGATAGATGAACACGCTCTTGGCGATTTCTCCCATGGTGACCTCAACGGTGGAACCTTCCAGCCCGAACCACTGCGGCAGTATCGTGATAAAGACATAGGCATAGACAGTATAGAAAATTATCTGGAAGATGGAGTTAAAAGCCACCAGCCCGGCAGCGTATTCACGGTCGCCCCTGGCCAGTTCGTTCCAGACGATGACCATGGCGATGCAGCGGGCCAGACCTATCATAATCAGGCCGACCATGTAGTCGGGATAAGGCCAGATAAAGCCGAGAAACAGGATAGCCAGCAGGAACATAAGGATGGGGCCGATAACCCAGTTCTGCACCAGCGATAACAATAGCACGCGCCAGTTGCGGAAGACCTGCCCCATTTCCTCGTAACGCACCTTGGCCAGCGGCGGGTACATCATCAGGATAAGGCCGACAGCGATGGGGATGGATGTGGTGCCCACCTGGAAGAAACCTATGAAGTCGGCAACCTTGGGGATGAAATAACCCAATCCCACCCCGAGGCCCATCGCCAGGAATATCCACAGCGTGAGAAACCGGTCGAGGAACGAAAGCCTGCCGGTCACTGTTTCGGGTTGTTTACTCATTGTCATAACTCCTCAAGAATATGATGTTATTTGGTATGCTGGATAAACCCTTCTACGGGATTGGCGGCATCAAGATGCGATTTCAGCTTACCCTGCTGAGAATGTAAAATCTTGTCATAAATAGACCTCTTAATAAACCTGAGCGCCTCTTTCTCATCGCCATCAGTGACGATTCTCTCCAATTTCATAAGTTCTTGCTCGTCAAACGAAACGGCGGTTTTTCTTATCTCAAGCATCGCTAAACTCCTAAGGTCTGCAGCCAAAGCACTACATAGTAGATTCCCACGCCTATAAAAACGATAGAAACTATTATACGAATTATGTGCTCGGCACGAGAAATAGCGTTGAGCCAGGAAGAGGCGCCAGCCAAGCCAGCGGATATAATTGTGCCTACCACCAGCACCGGTAATCCGGTGCCGATGGCATAAACTGCAGGCAGCCCGATACCGCCGGTAGACTTCAGGGCTAAGGGTATCAATACGCCAAAGAACAACACAGCGCTGTAAGGGCAAAATGCAAGAGCGAAAATGACGCCAAGAAGAAATCCACCTATCATCCCCCAGTCCGCTACTTTTCCTCCCAGTGAGGCTAGTTTGCCACTACCTCGGCCAAAAGAAATCCTGTTGATAAATAGCATAACCAGTCCGACGAATATCAAGAGTGGCCCTAAAACTGGCTCGCTAATATTCTGAAGGGCTGAAGAAACCCAGGGAATTTCAAGCCCAACCACAACCATAAGAATGCCTAGAATAGAATAGGAAAACATTCGTCCTAAAGTGTACAGGGCACCAGTTATTACGGCGTATTTTCTATCTGTTACCCGGCGACTAATATAAGCTATTGCTGTGATATTGGTAGCCATAGGACAGGGACTGATAGCAGTAAGCAGTCCCAGTAAAAAAGCCGAGACTATAGGGATATTTACATTACTTGTTAAACTGCCCAAATCCACTATTGACCACCTCTAAGACTTATCTCGATAGTATTTTTGACCTCATCTTCAAAGCGATTTGTTTTGCTTGTGCAGTCCCATGACCAAATATCCTGTACATCCCTGATATTCTCCACACCGTCTACTATCGTGTTTATAAATAGCTGTGAGCTAACAGCGCCATACTTTTTAACCAAGGCAACATTTTCTTTATCCCCTATGTTCAATATCCGAAAAGTGAGCTGGCCGCTATTGATCTCATCTTGAAAATATTCACTTACAACATAGCTGACACGTTCTTCAAAGCAAAGGCATTTCGTACAGCGCTGAGAACGATGAAAATACAAGAGGTCTACTTTGACAGTCGGGGTAGCGGCTGTAGCTGGTACTTCAATAGCTGGTGTAATGTTCATGGTTGGGGCTTGACTTGCTGCCACCACTGGTACCACAACGGCAAATCTGGCAAAGCGACTTATCTGAGTCGTAACCCTGTGACGCTCTGCATCTACATTTTTATAATAGGATTCACCCCAGCCGCTGCTCTCATAATTAGGCAAAATGGAGATGTCACTCTCACTTATTCCTTCAGGGAGGTCTTGGGGGTCATAGCTGAGAGTGAGCTTGAGAGGCAAGTTAAAAGTGGCATCCTTTGGTTCGAGGCTGTAAACTGCTCCAATTATATGAGCGTCTTCAGGTTGAGCAAGCGTCTCCAACTCGGATTTCATGCAGATAGATAACAGTGGTTTTTTATCTTTGTCCAGGAGCCGGGTACCCCTATCTATGGATAGAACGACTTTACCATCGGACGAAGCCAGTACGGCACTTACTATAAGCCCGCCTTCATCATCAAGCGAGGTGGTATGTGTTCTTCCCAGTATATCTACGTTTAGCTCAAATGCTGGCTCCCTATCTTCGGTTGGCTTGTTTGTTGCTGGTTGGCAGCTTACTGCCAGCGAAAATAACGTCAGCACCACCGCCAGCAGGAAGTAATTTGTCGCTTTTTTCATATCTTGCCTCCCACGCTCTTATTTATGCAGGACTTGACAGCAGTTCCTTATTCTTTAGCCATGGCAGTGGTGATGAAAGTGGTCACCTCTGACTTGGTGGGCACCCGCCCGGAGCAGACCAGCTTCTCGTCAATCACCAATCCCGGCGTGGTCAGGATAGGATACTCCATTATCTTCTTGATGTCTTTCACATCTTCAATCTCGGCATTAATGCCAAGCTCCTTGATAACCTCCCTCGCGGTCTGCTCAAGCTGATGACACCTGGCGCAACCCGGTCCAAGAACTTTGATTTTCATTTCTACCTCCTCTTGTTATTACTGAGTTATCAAACCGAAG
>DATLAD010000206.1:0-7518 GCA_035527575.1 Dehalococcoidales bacterium | reverse complement strand
CGTGGTGCTCGGCTGGGTATCCGGTCCGGTGAACTTGAAGCCGCGGCAACGCGCTTTCACCGCTTCACCGACGGCCTCAACCTTGGCGTTGAGTTCGTTTTCCGTATTGCCGGTAATCTCCGCGGTGATGACGAACTCCGGCTCGTCGGGGAGCCGCTTGGTCGCCGGATACAGTGGTGCCTTATGGTGTGAATATGCCAGCACCCCGACCTTGTTGAGGGCAAAGGACGTGCCGATAAGGTCGTCGGGAATGCGCGTCCGGATGATTGCCTCTAGAATCTCGTAGGCGCCCTCCAGGTCCATCGGCATGAAAGTCACCGCCATGCCGTGTTGCGGATTTGGCCAGAGACTCACGGCCATCTTGGTGATGATGCCCGTGGTTCCCTGCCATCCCAGGAAGAGGCCGTCAAGCTCGGGGAAGGGTGCAATGGCCTGCCATGTTTTACTGGCCGCGCAGGAGCCGATTTTTATCAGTTCTCCCGTGGCCAGCAGGACTTCCAGTCCGCTTACCCAGTGCGAGGCGTCGCCGTATCTGAAGGACAGGTTATCTAGTCCCTGCACGAGGGCATTCGTCATGACGCCGGTGGAGGCAGGTGAAAATGCGTAGGTGTATCTAAGAGTGGGGTGGTGCTTGTTCAGGTAGGCCTTTATCTGGCCGAACGTCACCCCGGGCTCGACGACGGCATACATGTCGGTCTCGCTGACCTCTACGATACGGTTCATTCTTTTCAGGTCGAGTATGATGCCGCCTTTAAGGGGTATTGTCAGCCCGCCTACGTTTCCGCCGGCTACGTAGGGGATAACGGGTATTTTTTCTTTATTGGCCAGGCTGATAACGGCTCTTAATTCCTCCTGGGATTGCGGCAGGACCACTATGTCCGGCCAGTTGGACTCGGCGGTTGTCAGGTCATAGGAGTAAATATACAGGTCGGCCCGATTGGTGGAGACGAACTCGCTCCCTACGATTTTTTCCAGTTCTTCTACAATTTTACTTTTCACTGCTTCTATCATTTTCCCAACCTCCATAATTATTCGCGAGTGATAACTGTGGTTAGATTTGATTCATTTGCCGGAGTTTCAAAGCCAGATTGGCCCCGGCTTCTTCCGGTGTCTGCCCTTCCACTCTATCACATTTCACTTCTCTTTCGGGTATGAATAGTTTCAACGGCTTGCTTTGTTTCAGTGAGGTCGTATCCACGGCCAGGTCCCGGGCGTGCCAGGTGGTGAAGGGTTGTTTTTGCGCGGCCATAAGCCCTTTGACATTGGCCGCGCGAAGTTCACCCAGTTCGTGGCTGACCGTAACCAAACAGGGCAGCGGGGCCTCCACCGCCTCGTAGCCATCGGCCAGCGACATTTCTACGCGTACCGTGTCGCCGTTGACCTCTATTTTCCGGGCAACCGTGACGATGGGGATGCCCAGCAACTCGGCCACACCCGAGCCCACCTGACCGGCGTTGGTATCGGCGGCCATTCGGCCGGTAAGAATAAGGTCATACTCTCCCAGTTTCTTGATGGCCGCAGCCAAAAGATAAGCGGTTGTATAGCTATCGGCATCATCGAATATGTCGTCCTCAATAACGACAAGGTCATCGGCGCCTACGGCCAGGCACTTCTTTACTACCGCTTTGGGTACGGATTTGCCGGCGCTTATTACCGTTATTTTGCCCGGTTGCTGCTCCTTAATCCTGAGGGCAGCCTCAAGCGAATTCTCATCGTAGGGATTTAACACCGGCGGGACCCCCTGGCCGGGGACAACACGCATTCTTTCGGGATCGATTCTGAAAGTGGAGGCGGGGGCTTCAGGGTCTATGACTATCTTGACACAAACGATGACGTTTAACATCTCTATTTATCACTTTATCACTAGGTGTTACGCATTGCGGAAAGCGATATATCATACGGACTCCGCCTTATAATACTTATTTCCGGACACCATCGTCAACCCGGGAAAGGAGCGGGTTTTTTAAGAACAAAGGGGTCGGCTGCTTGATTTTACGTATTTTTTTACGTAGAATTGATATACGGCCAAGACACGGGCGGTTAGCTCAGTGGTTAGAGCGCCTGCTTCACACGCAGGAGGTCACAGGTTCAAGTCCTGTACCGCCCACCATCACATCCAATACGCGGAACTACGTCTCCATTGAGAGCCATCTTTCCGGGCAGTACCGGGGGGAGTAACTCAGCACGACCTACCATATTCCACTTTTTCCAGCCCTTCCTACGCCCTTTCAGACAAAGGATAATAAAAAAAGGATATCAACATTTACCCGGCGTGGCTATCGGGCTGGTGGTGCTGTCCGGGAACTTCCTGGGCGATTGGCTGCGCGATAAGATGGACCCGCGGTTGAGGCAATTATGAGTAAAATCCTTCTTCAGGTGGAGTTCGGCCCTGGAGCCTGTCTCAGAAAGCTTGGTAATTTACAATAATGGAGCCTAAACCAATGATGGTTGAAGTCAAGCCATTAATACAAATTTCAACTCAAAAGTTCCACCTATCATACAGTACCGCCCAATACTGCGGATGCCAATTACAATAAACCCGGGCAAAGGCCCAGGTCCCGCTATCTACCACGCTGTCTGAATTTCAGCTGGATAAGGAACATCGCTGCCAGTACGCACACCGCACCCCCGATAATCCTCGGAGTCAGGTGTTCACCGCCGATGACCACGGCGAATATTCCCGCAAATACCGGCTCCATTGTCAGTATCACTGCCGCATGCGTCGGTGATATCAATGATTGAGCCCAGGTCTGCACAAGAAAAGCCACCGATGTAGCCAGCACCGCCGTTATGCCGATAATCCCCCAGACTTCGGCGTCTGGCGGCAGCGTGAATCCTCCGGGCGCGGCGGCAACGAGCGACATCACCGCAACGGTAGCAATCTGAATGAGAGCAAGCCCGTACGACTCATGTTGCGACGACCATTTTCCCAGACCGGTAATGTGGAACGCCAGAAACAGGGCACAACCCAGTGTCAGCAGTTCGCCGGTACCGAAAGCCCAGCCGTGCAGACTGAGCAATGCCAGGCCGGCACAGGCCAGTACTACCGCCAGCCAGGTTTTAAGGCTGATTACATTTCGAAGCAGCAGCCAGGAAACAATCGGTGTAAAGACCACGGCCATGCCGGTGATGAAACCGGATACGGCAGCGGACGTAGAACGTAGCCCGTATGTCTGGGTGACATAAGCCAGGCCGAGCAAGGCGCCCAGTATGGCTCCGCGCCACAGTTGACGACGTGAAATTCTACGCAGGATGGTCGGGCGTATGGCAACCATGACGATGGTTGCCACAGTGAATCGGAGCGCCAGGAAATCCATCACCGGCATACGCGCGATGGCGACCTTCACGATAAGAAAAGTCCAGCCCCAGATTGCGGTCACGGCAACAAGCGCTATCAGGGCAAACACGGGAGAGGATTTCCAGTTACGTAGCATTTTTTATATCAATACTCGCAAATCCGAACGCCAGCGATAAATCATTTTTAAAATTGCGTATGTTAACCCGGGCACACGTTAATGGATAGCCGGTCATTTCCGGTAATATCAAGGAGAGTTTATAACTGCAGTACTTTGCTGAGGAAGATTTTGGTACGTTCATGAGAAGGAGAAGAAAACAGCTTGTCCGGCGTGCCCTGCTCGATAATCTGTCCCTCGTCCATAAAGATGCAGCGACTGGCGGCAGCCCGGGCGAAGCCCATTTCATGAGATACCACAATCATCGTCATTCCCTCTTTTGCCAGAGCTAACATTACGTCTAAAACTTCTTTAATCATCTCCGGGTCCAGGGCGCTCGTCGGCTCATCGAAGAGCATTATCTTGGGATTCATCGCCAGGGCGCGGGCTATAGCGACGCGCTGCTGTTGCCCCCCGGAAAGTTGCCCGGGATAGCATTCCGCCTTATCGGAGATGCCCACTTTAGCCAGCAGCTTTGCGGCGATTTCTTTCGCCTCTTTAGAATCCCGCTTGCGGACCGTGCGTTGTGCCAGCGTGAGATTATCCGTGACGGTAAGGTGAGAAAAAAGATTGAACGACTGGAATACCATACCTACTTCCCGTCTTACAGCATTGATATTCTGGGCGCTTTTTAAAGGTATTCCGTCCACGATGATTTTCCCCGAGTTATAGACTTCCAGGTGGTTAATACATCGTAATAGCGTGGACTTACCCGAACCTGACGGGCCCAGTATAACCACGACCTCTCCCTTTTGCACTTCCAGATTCACGCTGCGCAATGCATGTATATGGCCGAAATACTTATGGACGTTTTCCATATAAATAATGGGTTCTGACATATTTACCTCTCGAAACGTCTCCTCTTTTCCATCCAGGAAATCAGGCGTGCCGAAAACAGGGTCATAATAAGATAAAGCAGGGCAATAAGCGTCCACACCTCGATGGGATTAAAATGGGTGGCCATGAACTCGCGCCCGCGGCGGGTGAGGTCGGCCACAGCTACCACGCTGACGAGCGAAGTATCTTTTAATAGCATGATAAATTCGTTGCCGACCGGCGGTAATACCACCCGCAGGGCCTGCGGTAATATCACGTATCGCATGGACTGCATGTAAGTCATGCCCAGGCTGCGTGCCGCTTCCATCTGGCCCTGGTGAATGCTCTGGATACCGGCACGGAAAATTTCGCTCATGTAAGCCCCGTAGCAGATGACCAGGCCAATAATAGCCAGTAAAATGGCGTTTGATTGGTAATTTGCTATCGCGGAAATGTGGAGCAATCTGCCGATTGCCTGAATAACTACCGGGGCGGCGAAATACCACCAGATTAGCTGTACCAGGAGCGGTACGCCCCTTACTATCTCGACATAAAGCGTGGCGATGAGGTGGATGACGGGGTTTTTGGCGATTCTCCCCAGGCCGCCTAGCAGACCCAATACAACGATAAAAACAAAGGATACTACGGTGAGCAGGACGGTGATGGCCAGCCCGTCACGCACAAATAGCAGGATGTTCCAGTAGGGGTCAGATTTGAGCACCAGCAGCAAGACGATGACGAAGGCGACGGCAACTACCAGCCACCACCAGGGGTCGAGCCGCGAACTCAGCTCGGCCCCCGGTACGCGGTTCAACTCTTCCTGATTTGGCAGGGGCTCTTCCGTATCCGTTGACCTTCTGGAAATAGCCCCTCTCAAATTGCTGAAAAAACCCCGGAAAGGCAACCCTTACCTACTTTTCAAGCCATTTTTCAGTATATTGTTCTATTAAACCTTCACTTTTTATGGCTTTTATACCGGCATTGATTTTAGCCAGTAAATCCGTTTTGCCTTTAGCCACGGCGATGCCGTAGTTCTCGTTCGTGAAGATACCGCCAGCCGCCTTCAGTTTATCCGGGTTTTTCCCGACATGTCCCAGGGCGACAGGGTTGTCGCAGACAACGGCATTTATCTGTCCGTTCATCAAGTCCTGGAAAGCCAGGCCGATGTCATCATAGGTTTTTAGGGTTGCGGCCGCTATTTTCTCAACTTCAAACGACCCGGTGGTTCCCAGTTGGGCCCCGACATTACCCGCAAGCGTGTCCTTGCCGGTTATCGATGTGTTGTCATTGCGCACGATAACTATCTGACCGGCCTCAAAATACGGGTCGGAAAAGAGCATGTCTTTCGCCCGGTCTTCGGTGATGGTAATGGACGAGATGGCGGCATCATAAGTTCCCTGCGCCACGCCGGCCAATAGCGGGTCAAACCCCACGTTGACAAACTCTATGTCGAGGTTCTCCTTATCAGCGATAGCATTCATGATATCGATATCAAAGCCTTCTACCTGTTTGGTCTGCTCGTTGATGTACTCAAACGGGGGCCACGTGGCGTCGGTGGCCACGCGAATTTTATTGGTCGATGAGCTGCACGAGGATGCGATAAGACCGACGAGTATGAGTCCCATGATGACAAGCCATGACAACTTTTTCATAAATCTCCTCCTTGATTATATTTGGTATATCCGGATACATAATAACAGAGATGAATATTTTTGGGAAATGACTACCTATCGCCGTGTGCTTGTTGAATCTACGTAAACCAGGGTGCCGGCATTTGCATCGAGCCTGAAACCGCCGGTCTCTGTTTCCAGGATGACAGGTTGTTTTCCCTTTATATCAGGAGGAAGCTGACCTCCCCGGGTAAGACAGGTCTGAGGAGGTCAGCTGATATCGTGATGTCGTCCATACGCACGAGACTGGCGATTACTTTTTACTTTTAGTCGGGTCTTCAAGCTTACCCGGTCCGAATGAAGAGAAGTCCAGGTCATAGAATTGCCGGCACACGGAAAAATAGCCCAGGTGACTGCCACCCATGACTATTTTCGCTATCGGCGCGTCGCGGTAGTATTTCTCGTAGTGGTTTTCACGCACGTAGCCATAGGAACCCATGACTTCCATCCCTTTAAGGATAAGTTTCGGCACAGTCCTGGTAATATATGCGTGCACGGCGTGCCCCTTGGCCACCATGCTATTCGCGTTCCACATACCATAAATATCCATGCGGTCATACTCATGGGCCAGTTCCAGGAAGGCAGCTCTTCCTACGGTTATGAACGAGGCTATCTCGCCCAGAATCATGGCCACGGAGAGGTGCTGGTTGATTGTTCTACCGCCGGCTACCCTCTGGCTCGTATAGTCGAGAAGCACGTCGAATGCGCCTTGCAGAATACCGATGGTGTGTCCCGAATTCAGAGGCAGGGGAGCCGATGCGGTCGTTTCAAAGATAGCCCAGGCTACGGGCCCCTGAAGTCCCCACTCCCTGGGTACCCTGACATTATCAAAATAGGTAGAGGTGTTTCTGTCGGCTTGCATGCCGCATTTTACCTCGAATTTGCCATGGGAAACTCCCGGCCAGGGTTCGGGCACGTAAATCAGGGCAAAAGCGTCTTTCCCCATTCTCGGGTCTATGTTACAGATTACGCAATTGAGGTCGGCTACACCTGCGTTCGATGCCCAGAACTTGTTGCCGTTGATAACCCATTCGTTGCCTTCAAGTTTAGCCCTCACCCCAACTGTTTTACCTTCGTTTGTAATATTCTCGATATCACAGGCGGACTCGGCTTCGCTCATATTGAAGCAGGCAGCACGGTGTTCGTTACCGACGAACATCGGCGCAAATTCATCGAGCACTGCTTTCCCCCAGGCCTTCGCCTCGGGAGTGGGTGCCATAAGATATGCCAGGGTAGCCGGCGTCCACCCCCAGTCAGTAACGGCGCTGTGCATACTTATGCCGTAATCGCCGCGTGCTATCTGCTCCTGCTTCAGGGAGCCTGCGACTATGGAGAGCATTTCATTGCCGCCATAATCCTTGGGTATCATATTCTTCTGGCAACCGAGGTCTACCTGTAGTTTCTTCAGGATAGGGTTAATTATTTGTTCGTGTGTCAAATCATCGTCGATTTTATCGCGGACAGGTAAAATTTCTTTGTCAACAAAATCAGAAAACATCTTCTGCATCATTCGCGCTTCTTCATTAACGAAACACTCCGGGTACTGCAATTTATACCATTGACTGGTCTGGTCTAACATT